>JAYUKK010000180.1:0-3249 GCA_043764515.1 Microbacterium sp. | reverse complement strand
CCACCGCCGCAAACACGTCAAGAATGCCGCCGCGCACCGCGAACTCCCCACGCCGCGTCACCATGTCGACCCTGCTGTACGCGAGGTCGATGAGCCGGGAGGTGACCTGCGTGAGGTCGTAACCGCGACCCGCGCGGCGCAACACCACGGGTTCGACTTCGGTCAAGCCCGGCACCAGGGGTTGCAGGGCTGCTCGCACCGACGCGACCACAATGAGGTCGGCCTTCTCGACCCCGGCCGCATCCCGGTCGGGCGCTGCGTTCCAGTCGCGAAGCGCGCGCAGCGTGCGGATGCGCCGCCCCACTGTTTCCGCACTCGGGCTCAACCGCTCGTGCGGAAGGGTCTCCCACGCCGGCAAGTCGAGCACGACGGCGTGGGGCGCCATGGCGGCGAGCGACTGCATGACGCCCTCGGCCTCGCGACTGGTCGAGGCGATGGCGAGGAGGCACTGCGGGCCGGTGCGGGCATCCAGAATGCTCGCGAGAAGCGGCACGCGAAGGCCCTCGACAGCCGAAAAGTCGGCGGAACGACCGGCGCTCTCGAGGGCATGCTGCAGCGTGCGGGCGCGCGTCAGCGCCGGAATCAACCGCTCAAGAGTCACGTCGCACGAGTGTACGCGGCCCTCGCTGAACGATCAGGTGCGCGGGGCGTGCATCTTCTGCTGTGCGGCGAGAAGACCCTGCGCGACGATGAGTTCGATCGCCTCGATCGCGTCGTCGAGCACGAAGGGCAGTCGCGCCTTCTCGGCTGCGGCGAAGTCGCGCAGCACGTAGTCCGCGGCGTCTTGGCGGCCAGGCGGGCGGCCGATACCAATGCGCACGCGCACGAACTCCGGGGTGTCGAGCGCCTTGATGATGTCGCGCACGCCGTTCTGGCCGCCGTGACCGCCATCGGCCTTGAGCTTGATGGTTTCGAACGGCAGATCGAGGTCGTCGTGCACGACAATGACGCGTTCGGCCGGAATTCCGAAGTAGGCGGCCGCACTCGACACGGGCCCGCCCGAGGTGTTCATGTAGCTGAGCGGGCGAACGAGCACGAGCTTGGGGCCACCCGGCCGCAGGCGGGCTTCAGCAAGCATCGTCGTCGTGCGGTGACGGCTGAAACGCGCTCCCAGCCGGTCGGCGACGGTGTCGATCACCATCGCGCCAACGTTGTGACGGTTGCCGGCGTACTGAGGGCCCGGGTTGCCGAGCCCGGCGACGAGCCAGGTGTCGGCGGCCGCAGACGACGGAGGGGCCGCATCGCGGCGGAACAATCCGACCACGGGCGACCCCTTCGCTCGATGTGAGACAGCGGGCGACGGGCGCCCGCGCCGGTTACTCGGCAGCGGCCTCAGAAGCAGCGGTCGACGCAGCGGACGAAGCAGCAGCCATGGCGGCAACAGCGTCGTCGTCAGCGGTCGAGCCGGCCGGCGTCGTGATCGCGAGCACAAGAGCGCCCGCGTCGGTCACGAGCGTGGTGCCCTTGGGCAACTCGACGTCGCCCGCGTGAATCTGCGTGCCATCGGTCAAGCCCTCGACCGAGACGGTGAGGGAGGTCGGAATGTGCGTGGCCTCGGCCTCAACCGTGAGCGTGCTGTGGTCGACGACGACGATCGTGCCGGGGTACGAGTCGCCCTCGACGTGCACCGAAACGTCAACGGTGACCTTCTCGCCCTTGCGGACGACGATGAGGTCGACGTGTTCGATGATCTGGCGAACCGGGTCTTTCTGCACGTCTTTCACGAGCACAAGCTCGTGGGCGCCCTCAATGTCGAGCGTGACGAGCACGTTCGACTTGCGGAGCAGCAGAGCGGTCTCGTGGGCGGGCAGCGTGACGTGCTGCGGCTCGCCACCGTGGCCGTAGATGACGGCGGGGATGTGGCCGGCAGCGCGCAGCTTGCGCGCCGCACCCTTGCCGAACGACGTGCGCTTACCGGCGCTGAGCTTGTTCTCGTCAGCCATGCTGATGTCTCCTTGAATCGGTGGGCCTCGTGGCCCGGTCTGGGTGTCAACTCGAACGCGCGAGCGCGTGAGGAAAGCCGGATGCCTTGCCCACCGCGTCGATCACGGAGCGAAAAATCGCTCCCTCGCCGAAGTACAGTCGCTCAGTCTACCCGAGGCACGAGCAACGCCGCGACGGCAGCCGCAAGTTCTTCGACGGGGCGGCTCGCGTCGAGTAGGAGCACCTGCTCGGCCGCGGTCGGCGGCTCGAGGGTCTCGAGCTGCGAGTCGAGCAGAGTCGCCGGCATGAAGTGGCCCTCGCGCGCGGAAACGCGGCCCTCAAGCGCGCGGCGATCGAGGTCGAGCAGGGCGAAAAACGCGTGCGGGGCATCCACCCGAAGGCGATCGCGATAGGCCGCTCGGAGTGCGCTACAGGCCACGACGCACGGCGCGTCCGTGACCAATACGGCCGCGACGGCGGCGAGCCACGGTGCCCGGTCATCGTCATCGAGCGGCTGCCCGGCCGCCATCTTCGCCACATTCGCGGGCGGATGCAGGGAGTCGGCATCGACGAACCGAACGCCGGCGATCCCCGCCGCCGCAAGCCCGACCGTGGTCTTGCCGGCGCCCGAGACTCCCATCAGAACGACAACGGCGGCCGCGGGCGGGATCATGCGCCCACGCTACGCGGCCGGAGGCCACAGCGCCCGCCGGTTCGCCTCTAGGCTTGAACTCATGACCACCACGCCTACCACCAACTCCGGTGCCGCCAACATCGGCGTCGTCGGCCTCGCCGTCATGGGTTCGAACCTCGCCCGCAACCTCGCCAGCCGCGATGGCAACACCGTCGCCGTCTTCAATCGCTCGTACGAGAAGACCGAGACGCTCGTGACCGAGCACCCCGAAGCCGGATTCATCGCCACGCCCGACTACGCGGCCTTTGCCTCCGCGCTGCAGAAGCCGCGCACCGCGATCATCATGGTGCAGGCCGGCCGCGGCACCGACGCCGTGATCGACGCGCTCACCGAGGTCTTCGAGCCGGGCGACATCATTGTCGACGGTGGCAACGCGCTCTTCACTGACACGATCCGCCGCGAGGCCGCCGTGCGTGCCACGGGCATCAACTTCGTCGGCGCCGGAATATCGGGCGGCGAAGAGGGTGCCCTCAACGGCCCCTCGATCATGCCCGGCGGCTCGGCCGAGGCGTGGATCACTCTCAAGCCCATCCTCGAATCGATCGCTGCGGTCGCCGAGGGTGAGCCGTGTGTC
Organism: Microbacterium sp.; assembly: GCA_043764515.1. Taxonomy (GTDB): domain Bacteria; phylum Actinomycetota; class Actinomycetes; order Actinomycetales; family Microbacteriaceae; genus Microcella. Next base: position 58 of record JAYUKK010000180.1, on the reverse strand, counting down.
ACCCACGTCGGCACCGATGGCGCCGGTCACTTCGTCAAGATGATCCACAACGGCATCG
>JAYUKK010000179.1:0-3253 GCA_043764515.1 Microbacterium sp. | reverse complement strand
GCCGACTACACGACGAGCGAGACCGGAGTCTTCGTTGCGGGAGACGCTGGGCGCGGCGCGTCGCTCATCGTCTGGGCGATCGCCGAGGGTCGCGCTGTCGCGGCGGCCGTCGACACCTACCTCGAGGGTTCAAGCGACTTGCCTGCGCCCGTTCGAGCGACCGACCGGCCGCTCACCGTCTGACACGCTCCACTGCCCCTACCACCACCACCACCCCACTGAAGGACACCATGAGACGCGCAAAGATCGTCGCCACCCTCGGGCCGGCAACATCCAGCTACGAGAACATCCGGGCCATCATCGAAGCAGGCGTGAACGTCGCCCGCATGAACCTCAGCCATGGCAGCTACGACGTGCACGAAGAGGTTTACCGCAACGTGCGCCAGGCAGCGGCCGACACAGGAAGCCCTGTTGCTGTGCTCGTTGACTTGCAAGGCCCGAAGATTCGACTTGGCAAGTTCGAGAACGGTCCGCACGATCTGGCCGAGGGTGACATCTTCACCATCACGACCGAAGACGTGGTCGGTACGAAAGAGCTCGTGGGCACGACCTTCAAGGGCCTGCCCGCTGACGTCAAGGCTGGCGACTTTCTGCTCATCGATGACGGCAAGGTCAAGGTTGAGGTGCTCGACACCGATGGCGTACGCGTGCGCACCAAGGTCATCGTCGCCGGCCCCGTCTCCAACAACAAGGGCATTAACCTGCCCGGCGTTGCGGTCAACGTTCCTGCGCTGTCGGAGAAGGACGAAGACGACTTGCGCTGGGGCCTCAAGCTCGGTGCCGACTACATCGCACTGTCGTTCGTCCGCAACGCGTCAGACGTCAACCGCGTGCACGAGATCATGCGCGAAGAAGGTGTGACCGTTCCGGTCATCGCCAAAATCGAGAAGCCACAAGCGGTGGATGCCCTCGAAGAGATCATCGAGGCCTTCGACGGCATCATGGTCGCGCGTGGCGACCTCGGCGTCGAGCTGCCTCTTGAGGCCGTGCCCATCGTGCAGAAGCGCGCGGTCGAGCTGGCTCGCCGCATGGCTAAGCCCGTGATTGTCGCGACTCAAATGCTCGAGTCGATGATCAACAACCCGATCCCCACACGCGCCGAGACCTCGGACGTCGCGAACGCGGTGCTGGATGGTGCCGACGCGGTGATGTTGAGCGGTGAGACGAGCGTCGGTGAGTTCCCCGTGATCACCGTGGCAACCATGGCGCGCATCGTGGCATCGACCGAGGAGCACGGACTCGAGCGCATTCCGCCGCTCGGCACGAAACCGCGCACCCAGGGCGGGGCGATCACGCTCGCGGCTGCCGAGGTGGCTGACTTTGTCGACGCCAAGTACGTGTGTGTGTTCACGGAGTCGGGCGACTCGGCTCGTCGCATGTCGCGACTGCGGTTCCGCATCCCGATGAAGGCGTTCACACCGTCTGAGGCCATTGCCCGCCGTATGTCGCTGACCTGGGGAATCGAGTCGTTCCTGGTCGAGCGCGTGACGCACACCGACGCGATGTACCGCCAGGTCGACGAGGTGCTCTTGCGCGAAGGCCTTGCCGAGGTGGGGGACAAGGTCGTCGTGATCTCGGGTTCCCCTCCCGGAATCGCGGGCTCGACGAATGACCTGCGCGTACACGTCGTCGGCGACGCCATCAACGCGGCGGCGCCGGTGTGGGAGAGAGCCGTCCAGGTCGACTGACTCTCTGAACCCTCTGAACCCTCGTAAGCACGAAGGCCGCGCCCCACTGGTGGGGCGCGGCCTTTCTTGTACCGGCTGTGGGACTCGAACCCACACGTCCTCTCGGACAACGCATTTTGAGTGCGCCGCGTCTACCATTCCGCCAAGCCGGCTCAGGTTGTCACAACCCTCGGGCCTCGACGATACCGTAGGCTCTCTGGGGTGAGTGACCACGATCAGAGTGTTGCAGCCCCCCGTCGCGTCGTCGTCGCCGAGGATGAGTCTCTCATTCGCATGGACATCGTCGAAATCCTGCGCGACAACGGCTTCGACGTCGTCGGCGAAGCGGGTGACGGCGAGACGGCTGTCGCCCTCGCGACCGAGCTCCGTCCTGATCTCGTGATCATGGATATCCGCATGCCGCAGCTCGACGGAATTGAAGCGGCGAAGCGGTTGAGCGAGAACCACATCGCTCCCGTGGTGTTGCTCACTGCGTTTAGTCAGAAAGAGCTTGTTGAGCAGGCGGTTGAAGCTGGCGCACTGGCCTACGTGGTGAAGCCGTTCACGCCCAATGACCTCTTGCCGGCGATCGAGGTCGCCCTCAGCCGCTACCAGCAGATTCTGACCCTCGAGGCCGAGGTGGCCGACCTTGTCGAACGCTTTGAGACCCGCAAACTTGTTGACCGCGCGAAGGGCTTGCTCAATGAGCGCATGGGCCTGACCGAGCCGGAGGCGTTCCGCTGGATTCAGAAGGCGTCGATGGATCGCCGCACCACCATGCAGGCGGTTGCGCAAGCGATCATCGACCAACTCGCGTCGAAGAAAGACGCCCCCAAGAAGTCGGCGAGCGATGACGCCGCTGATGACACCGCGCCGGCGGACGACTAGCTGGTCAGCGGTCGCGCAGCAGATTGGTCATGCGCACCGTTGACAGACGGCGGCCGTCGCTGTCGGTGATCACGATCTCGTGGGTGCACAGGGTTCGGCCGAGAACCAGAGCCGTGCAGGTCGCCGTAACGAGCCCCTCGGTGACGGAACGGCTGTGCGTGGCGTTGATCTCGATCCCCACGGCATAGCGACCAGGCCCGGCGTGAATGGCCGAGGAGATCGACCCCAGGCTCTCGCCGAGAACAACGTGGGCGCCACCGTGGAGCAAGCCAATGACCTGCGTGTTGTCCACAACCGGCATGGTGGCAATGGAGTGTTCTGCCGAGAGTTCGAGAAACTCGATACCCATCTTTTGGCAGAGCGCTCCACCTCCCGTGGAGATCAGGCGCTCGTAGAGCTCGGGGTCGAGGTCGGGCGGCAGAATCGTCATGGTGTCCTCGGCAGGGGGTCGTCATCGGCGGGCGTTCGGCTCAGGGCCACCGCGTCGGCGGGCGTCGCTAGGCTGGCCCCGTGACGGACTCCGCAAAGCCTACCCTTCTCATTGTTGACGGCCACTCGCTGGCGTTCCGCGCGTTCTACGCGTTGCCGATTGACAGTTTCGTGACTCGTGACGGTCAGCACACCAACGCCATCCACGGATTCTTGTCGATGTTCCTCAGCCTGCTCGCGAAAGAGAAGCCGACGCATGTCGCTGTGGC
>JAYUKK010000178.1:0-11348 GCA_043764515.1 Microbacterium sp. | reverse complement strand
CGTCACCCCGTCGAGCACGACACGGGTGGGATATTCGACGTGGAGGGACTCTGCCCCCAAGAGATGGGCCACCCGTCGAGACTACGGCGCGCGGGCTGGGTGCCTCGACCGGGCAGAATAGGAGCATGCACGAGCACACCGGCCACCACCATGCGATCGAGACCCGACCCATCCGGAAGGTTCTCCCGTTCACGCTGCTCTGGGCGGCTGCCATCATTCTGTTCGACCAGGGCACGAAGTTCTGGGCCGAGGCGACGCTCGAGCTAGGTGTACCCGTACCCGTTATCGGCGAAGCGATTCAGTGGCGACTCGTCTACAACCCGGGCGCAGCGTTTGGCATCGGTGCCGACTACACCTGGATTCTCACGATCGTCGCCGCTTTTGCCGTCGTCGGCATCGCCATCTTCGTCTCGCGCATCTCGAGCGTTCCGTGGGCGATCGCGGCGGGCGCGCTGCTCGGTGGCGCCATCAGCCACCTCGGTGACCGGCTGTTTCGCGAGCCAGGCTTTGCGCGCGGCGAGATCGTCGACTTCATCGACTACTTCGGTTTCTTCGTGGGCAACGTCGCTGACATTGCCCTCGTGGGCGGTGCCATCGCCATGGTGCTGTTGAGCCTGTTCGGGCTCAGCCTGAAATCACCCGCGCACCGTGAACCGGCCCCGTCGCTCGAAGAGCCGTCAACCGAGACGCACTAAGGGCCACTTGAAGATCGATCGCCGAGTCGTGATCGGCCGCGAGAAACGCGACGGTCGGGCCTGACCCTGACACGAGCCCCGCGAGGGCACCCTGCAGCTCGCCGAGCTCGAGCGTGGCCGCAAGGCTCGGCTGCAAGTGCAGGGCCGGAGCCTGGAGATCGTTGTACAGGTACTCGGCCAATTGGTGGGCATCGCCCGCCCGCAAAGCCTGGAGCACCTCGACATCGACCATCGGCTGCTCGGGGGCCGGCGCAATGTCGTGCACGTGGCGCTCGCGGTGGCGGTCGAGCTCGGCATACACCTGAGGCGTGCTGAGTCCGTCGTCGGCGAGCGCAAGCACCCAGTGAAACGTGCCCTGCGCGAGCGCGGGCGAGAGGCGGTCGCCACGACCCGTGCCGACGGCGGTGCCACCCATGAGCGCAAAAGGCACATCCGCCCCCAGCTGCGCGGCCAACTCGTGCAACACCTCACGGCCTACGTTGGTGCCCCACAAGTGGTCGCACGCCACGAGCGTGGCAGCGGCATCCGCCGAACCGCCGCCCATACCGCCCGCGATCGGAACATGCTTCTCGATCTCGAGTGCCACGCCACCGCGGTAATCGGCGGCGCGGGCGAGCAGTCGCGCCGCCTTGATCGCGAGATTCGAGCCGTCGGTCGCGAGACCGCTCGTGTCGATCGGGCCGGTGAAACGCACCGAGAAGTCATCGGCCGGCCGCGCGAAGACCTCTTCGTATAGCGAGATTGCCTGATAGGCGGTGGCCACCTCGTGGTAGCCGTCGTCGAGCAACGAGCCGACCTTCATGAACACGTTGATCTTGCCGGGCGCCCGCACGTGCACCACTCGGTCTGTTGCCCCCGTGCTCATGGCTCCACCCTATGTGGCGCGCTGGAGCTTTGAGTGACGGCCATTTCTGGCCGGCACCGCGACGCCAGCGCCGACGGCCGTCTCGGCCGTCGGGCCTACGCTAAAGGCACCATGCAGTGCGACTACTTCGACGCGGGGCTGTGCCGCTCGTGCACGCTCATGGGTCAGCCGTACCCCGATCAACTCGCCGACAAAGAGACCCTCGCTCGCCGTTTGATCGCGCCCTTCGGCCCCGACGCGCAGTGGCTCACCGCCGTCGCGAGCGACGAGAGCGGCTTTCGCGCCAAAGCCAAGATGGTCGTCGGCGGCACGGTCTCTGCACCGACCCTCGGCATTCTCGACGGGGCGGGGCAGGGCGTCGATCTGCGGCGCTGCGGCATCATTGCGCCGGGGATCCTCGCGGCGTTCCCGAGTCTCATCGCCGCCATCACGCGGGCGGGGCTCGAACCCTACGATGTTCCGGCCCGCACGGGCGAGCTCAAACACCTCATCGTCACCGAGGCGCCAGATGGCGCACTCATGGTGCGGTTCATCGTTCGGAGCGAGGCCGCGGTCGCGCGCGTGCGCGAGGTGCTGCCCGGGCTGCAGGATGCCCTCCCGCCGTTGCTCGTCGTCACCGCGAACCTGCTGCCCGAGCACAAAGCGGTGCTCGAGGGCGAGGTCGAGCACGTGCTTACCGCCGACGCCGTGCTGCCGTTCACGGTCAACGACCTTGAGCTGCAGGTGCGCCCGCAGAGCTTCGTGCAGACGAACACGGCGATCGCCTCTGCCCTGTACGCGCAGGCGCGCGACTGGGTCGACGAGCTCGACCCCGCGTCGGTGTGGGATCTGTATTGCGGGGTGGGTGGGTTTGCGCTGCACGCCTCGGGCGCGTCCGACTCCGCGGCCCGAGAGGTGGTCGGGGTCGAGGCTTCGCCCGACGCCGTGACGAGCGCCGAGCTGGCCCGCGACGCGCGGTACTCGTCGGCGAGTGACCGCCAGCGCATCCGCTTCATCGCGGCCGACGCGACCGCGTTCGCTCTCGCGGCGACCGATGTGCCCGAGCTCGTCATCGTCAACCCGCCGCGGCGCGGCCTCGGCGCAGAACTTGCCGAGTGGCTCCAGGTCCGCGGCCCGCGGCACGTCATCTACAGCAGCTGCAACGCCGAGTCGCTCGCGCGCGATCTGGCGGTCATGCCCGGCTACCGGGTGCGTCGGGCGCGCCTGCTCGACATGTTTCCGCAGTCGACACACTTCGAGGTCATCACCCTGCTCGAGCGCACCTGAAACGCTCTACTCGGGCGTGAGCACGCTGCGCGATTGCGCCGTGACGCTCGGCACGACGAGGCCGTAGATGCCGAGACCGATGATCTCAATGGCCATGCCGAGCACGACCACAAGAGCCACGACCGCAAACCCCTCGGGGAAGGCCAAGGCGATCGGCAGCACGAGCAGCCCGTTGCGAGCTCCCCCGCTGAACGCGACCGCGCGCACCTGCGAGAGCGGCAGGCCGAAGGCCGTGCCGACGAGGATGCCGATGGGCGTGAGCACAATGAGGTACACACCGATCAGCGGCGCAACGGCTTCCAGCAGCTCGACGCGCTCGCCGGCGCGCGGGATGAGCACGGCGGCAACGAACCCAGCAGCGAGAGCCGTAGCGGGTGCCGTGAACCTCGCGCCGCGGCGCAGCCCGGCCGCGACGCGCGGCCGACGCACGCCCACGAGTTGCAGCGCCGTCACAACCGCAGCAGGCGCGATGATTCCCGCGAGCACTGCGAGCGGCAGCCGCGAACCATCAAGACTCAGAAAGTTCTCGTTCGCGGTAAAGAGCAGCATGAAACCGGGAACCGTAATGACCTGCAGCACGAGCAGCACGGGCGCAACGCTCAGCAGGCTTTCGACGGCACCGCCCGCGCGCCGCACAAACGCGGCCACAAGCCCCACGCCCGGCGCCAACAGCAAGAGCAGCAGCCCGGCCTGGAGGTCGGGATCAGTCACGACCACACGACTGATCACATAGGCGAGCGCGGGCGACACAACCAGATTCAGAAGAAGCACCGCGCCGAGAAAGCGCCGATCGAGCACGGCTCGGCCGAACGACGCGAGCGGAACATCCAGCAGCGTCACCCCAATCGCGATCGCGATGATCACGAGCAGTACGCCATCGGGTACTCCCGCCGCCGCGGGCACCAGGGCACCGACGAGGCCTCCGAGGCCAATGCCGAGCAGCACCGTGACGATCGTCGCGGCTGACGAGAGCGCTCGCGGTTCGGCGGGCGCAACGGATGCTGCGCTCACGCCGGCGCAGCCCGAGCGAGCCGCAAGAACTCGGGCAGCCCGAGCATCTCGCCCCGCGCGGTGGGGTCGAGCCCCGCGGCCTCGAGCGCGGCGATCGCTGCGGCCGACGAGCCGAACAGCTCCGCGAGCGCCTGTCGCAGCATCTTGCGACGCTGCCCGAAGGCGGCGTCGACGAGCTCGCCCATGCGCAGTCGCTCGGCCTCGGTGCCGGGCACGTCGTGCCGCGTCATGCCCACGAGCACCGAATCGACGTTCGGCACCGGCCAGAACACCTGCCGACTCACCTGCCCCTCGACCTTCCAGCGCCCGTACCACGCGGCCTTGATCGACGGCCCGCCATAGACCTTCGAGCCGGGCTCGGCGGCGAGCCGGTGCCCGACCTCGGCCTGCACCATGACGAGCACGCGACGAATCCCCGGCTCGAGAGCCAGCAAGTGCAGCAGCACGGGCACCGAGATGTTGTAGGGCAGGTTGGCGACGAGAGCCGTGGGGCGCACGCCCCCCGGGGCGTCGGGCACCGACGGCACGCGGAGCGCGTCGGCGGTGACCACAGAGAGCGCGGCCTCGGGCTGCAGCTGGGCAACCGTGAGGGGCAGCTGGGCGGCGAGGCGAGCATCCACTTCGATCACGACAAGGGGATGCCCCGCCTCGAGCAGTCCGAGCGTCAACGACCCGAGACCCGGGCCAACCTCGAGAACGGGCTCGCCCGGTTCGAGCGCCGCCGTCGTGACGATGCGCCGCACCGTGTTGGCGTCGTGCACAAAGTTCTGGCCGAGCTTCTTGGTCGGCGTCACGTCGAGAAGCGCGGCGAGGTCGCGCACCTCGGCGGGGCCGAGTAGCGCGCTCACGCGGATGCTCCGCGCTCGCCCGGGTAGTTCTCGGGCAGCACGCCACCGAGGTCATGGGGGTCGCCCGGAAGCTCCTGTGCCGCCCACGGGTCGCCCGGCGCGACCACGGGGTGCGCGTTCCACGAGCCGTAGACGAGCTCGGTGTTCGAGCTCAGTTGCGCCGCGAGCATCGAGGCGTCGGTGCCGAGATAGTCAGCGATCGCCCGCACCGTGTACGGCAGCAGGTACGGCCCGTTCGGCCGACCGCGAAATGGGTGGGGCGTCAAGAAGGGCGCGTCGGTCTCGACGAGCAACAGCGAGCGCGGCAGCACGTCGAGCGCGTCGCGCAGATTGCGCGCATTCTTGAACGTCACCGTTCCGGCCATGCTCGCGTACCAGCCGTTCTCGGCACAGATGCTCGCGAGCTCAACGTCGCCGCTAAAGCAGTGAAACACCGTGCGCTCGGGCGCGCCCACGCGCAACAGCGTCGCCACGATGTCGTCGTGCGCGTCGCGGTCGTGAATCTGCAACGCCAACCCGTGCCTCTTCGCGATGGCGATGTGAGCTTCGAAGGCGGCGAGCTGCGCGTCGCGTCCACTGCCGGGCTCAGTGCGGAAGTAGTCGAGGCCCGTCTCACCGATGGCGACCACACGGGGCTGCGCGGCGAGTTCGTCGATAACGGCTATCGCGGCATCCAACTCGCCCGATTCGGCGAGCGCCGGAGCCTCATTGGGGTGGATGGCGACCGCGGCCAGCACCCGAGGCTCGCGCGCCGCGACGGCGGCCGACCATCGGCTCGTGAGCACGTCGGTGCCCACCTGCACGACGCCGCGCACGCCGACGGCCGAGGCGCGGTCGAGGTGCTCGCGGTAGTGCATAGGGTTCTCGCCGTCGGCGATCTCAAGGTGCGTGTGGTTGTCGTAGACCCCCACCACGAGCGCCTCAGGGCTCGGCGGGTAGCTCAGGTCGCGCGTCGTGCCCTCCATGATCGCGCGGGCGCGCACATGCGGGTCAAGCACAGCGGGGTCGAGCGGCTCAGGCTGCCCGGTCATGGCAATCGACTACTCGGTCTCGATGCGCGGAAACAGTGCTTCGAGCGGCTGCGTCTGCGTGCCCGCAGGCAGCTGACCCCACTCACCAGCGTTCGGGATGCTCTGCTCGAGCAACCCGCCGAGCGCCGGCTCGGCTCCGAGCGCGACCCACAACTTCTGGGCGGCCTGCGGCGTCACGGGCGAGAGCAGCACGGCCAACGCCCGTAGCCCCTCGGCTGCGGTGTACAGAATCGTGTGAAGGCGCGCCTCCAAAGCGGGATCTTTCGCGACCTTCCACGGCTCTTGCAGCGTGATGTAGCCGTTGAGCTCGTCGACGATCGTCCAAACGGCCGCGATCGCGTCGTGGATGGCGAACGTGTCGATGGCGCGCTGGGCGGCGACCACAGCATCCGCCACGGTCTTCTGAATGCCCAGCTCGGCATCCGTTGGCTCGCCCGCCGCAGGCACCACGCCGTCGCAGTACTTGCCGACCATCGCGATGACGCGCGAGGCGAGGTTGCCGAAACCGTTGGCGAGCTCGGCCTGGTAGCGGGCCGCGAGGTCTTCCCAGCTGAATGAGCCGTCTTGACCAAAGTTGATGGCGCTCATGAAGTAGTAGCGGAAGGCGTCGCTGCCGAACACGTCGGTGATCTGGTGCGGAGCGATACCCGTGAGCTTCGACTTCGACATCTTCTCGCCGCCGACGAGCAGCCAGCCGTGGCCGAAGACACGGGCGGGCGGCTGCAGGTTGGCCGCCATGAGCATGGCCGGCCAGATGACAGCGTGAAAGCGTGCGATGTCTTTGCCGACGAGCTGCACGGCCGGCCAGCGGCGCTCGAAAGTGGCGTCGTCACTGCCCCAGCCGATGGCGCTGATGTAGTTGAGCAGGGCGTCGAACCACACATAGGTGACGTGACTGTCGTCCCACGGAATCCGCACGCCCCAGTCGAAGCTCTGGCGCGAGATCGAGAGGTCGTCGAGGCCGCGCCGCACGAACGAGATGATCTCGTTGCGCAGGCTCGGCGGCTGAATGAAGTCGGGCTGCGACTCGTAGAGGTCGAGCAGTTTCTGCTGAAAGGTGCTGAGCGCGAAAAAGTAGTTCTTCTCCTTGAGCACTTCAATGGGGCGACCGTGGATGGCGCACACCTGCTGCCCGACGAACTCACCCGTGCCGGCGACGAGGTCGTCGGCTTGCTTGTATTCCTCGCACCCGACGCAGTAGTAGCCCTCGTACTCGCCCTCGGTGATGAACCCGTCGTCGTAGAGCTTCTGCAAGAACTGCTGCACGACTTTCTCGTGTCGCGGCTCGGTCGTGCGAATGAAGTCGTCGTTCGCGATGTCGATCGTGTCGAGCAGGGGCTTCCATGCCGAGTCGACCAGCTTGTCGGCCCACTCTTGAGGCGTCACGCCGTTGGCCACGGCCGTGCGCAGAATCTTCTGGCCGTGCTCATCGGTTCCGGTGAGCGACCACGTGTCAACGCCCGACTGCCGGTGCCAGCGCGCGAGCACGTCGGCGGCCACTTCGGTGTAGGCGTGCCCGATGTGCGGAACGTCGTTGACGTAGAAGATCGGAGTCGCGATGTAAAAGCGGTCGGCAGCGGCCATAGTGGTGCCAGCCTACCGGCGCAGTACTCAGTGTTTCGCGGTAGCATGGCACCCGTGAGGATCCCTAGATTCTTCGCAGGGGGGCTCGTTAGCGTGGCGGTCGTCGCCCTGCTCAGCGGGTGCACGAACGCGCCTCCGCTGACCATCTATGGCGGCCTCGCCGATCGCTGCTTCGAGACCCGCACGGCCGACGACGGCTTCTTTGCCTTCGTCGGCTTCACCGTGGCGAACGACACCGGCCGCAGCCTGATTCTTCGGGATGCCCGCGTCATCGAACTCGAGAACGCGACCGTCATCGGCATGAGTGTCGTGCCCGTACCGAGCCCCTACTCGGTGTTCGGCGTTGCTCCCGGCGGGGATTTTTCGCCCGAGCAGCGCGAGCTGTGGAGTAACCGCGCGCCCATCGAGGGCACCGTCATCGACCCGTACGCCACGATCGAGATCGTCGTCGAACTGTACGCGCAGGATTACACCGACTACGCGGGCCTCCGCGGCCTGCACCTGCGGTACGACGACGGCTGGTTTTCTGGCACGAGTTCGGCCGACGCGGTCGCGGGCTTTGTGCCCCCGTGGTCGCGGTGCGGGCCCCACATCGGCTGAACGCTCGCCCGTTCGGCGCCGATTACGCCCAGAATGACGACGGCACGCCGGCAGCCCTGAAGTACTCGGCCGCGTCTGCAGGTTCGCGGCGCTGGTAGTTCGCGTCGAGGCGCCCCGCGTACCAACCCTGCGCGAGCCGCCACAGCGTCGAGAGGTCGAACACGCTGCCTACAGGCTCAGACCGAGCGGTGGTCCACTGATCGATGCAGGCCTGCGAGCAAAAGATGCGCTGGTTCTGGCACGTCGCGACCACGTCGTCCCAGGCCCGGGCGGCTGGGGTTGCAAAGCGCACGAGCTCGCTTCCGGGCGGCGGCCCGTCCACTCCGACAACCCAGGCGAGCGCTCGTTCGCATGCGGGGCACGTGGACGCGACGAGCACACGGGGCTCGTGCGGAACGAGGTGAGGGATGGCGAATGCATCCCACGCGCATCCACCCCAATAAAGCGTGTGGGCGCCCATGACACTGAAGCCGAAGCTCTTACTCGCGAAAGGGTGTGCCATGACGATGGATCCGGTGGCATTGAGAACGACCATTCGCGACGCCGCGAGAGACACCATTGCCGCGTCGAGGTCGTCAGGGTTGATGGCGAGTTCGTGCTGCAGCAACTCACGGGTCGGGGCGCGCCCCGTGGTGGCAAAGTGCCGATAGATGGCGAGGCGCAGCGGTTCGAGCAGCTCCGAAGAAGCGTCGTAGGTCACGGCGCGACCGTATCACCGCGCCAACCGGCATCGCGTAGCGTTGCGGGCGTGACCTTGACCCGCGTGATGCCCGCCTTAGCCGTGCCGACCGTCGTCGCGCTATTGCTCGCCGGATGCAGCGGCTCGCCCGCCGATCCGCTCGGCAACCTCTCGGGGTGCCTCGCCGGAGACTCAGGAACGATCGCGATCGGCGTCTCGAACTCGTCGGGCGAGGCAATCGTGATCGAGGGCGTCGAACTGCTCGAATCGTCGGGCGTCGAGATTGTTGACCGATTCATTGCGATCGATGCGGATGCCCGCTCGACTGCCGTGCGCTTCGAGCTCGACGGCCGCGACGGGTTGGGCGGCGTCGACCTCGACCAGACGGCTATCGAGCCGGGTACGGCAGCCTACGTGGGCGTCGAGGTCGTGCGAACGGGGTCGGCCGACGGCCGCGTTGACGGCCTCGCGCTCACGGTCGACAGCGAAGAACAGGGTGCCCCCGTCACGCTCGACCTGCGCGACACCTGCGACTGACTCTCGCGTTCATGCGTACCCCGCGATACGGTCACCTCATGGCCCGACGGATGCTCACCATCAGTGTTGCCGCCCTCACGCTCGCACTCACGGGCTGTGCCCCCTCGGGCGGCTTGGTGATCGATAGCGCGGGTATCGACGGTGGCGGCGGGAGTGTGTGCTTCTTTGATGACCTCGCAGGAGAAGCGGCGATTTTCGGCGTGGGTATCACCAACACGAGTGACACAGAACTGACAATCACTGACGTCACGCTAGATCGCCAGAACACCGTTCTCGTGTCGGAGATCGCGATCACCGACGGTGACCCGAACGAACTCGGCTGGGGCACTGGACGCACCGACGCCATCGAGCCAAGTCAACGGCAGGGGTGGGAGTCGCGCTCGCCCGCAGTGGGCGCTTCAATCGCCGCCGGCGATCGAGCGTGGTTGCTCATTGTTGCTCGGAGTGGTGGTCCGCCCGAACAACGAACAGGCTTTCGGGGTGTACGCGTGGAGTTCGATGGTGCCCCGTGGATGCGCAGCACCGAGAACGAGAACGTCTATGGTTTCGGCCCCGCGACAGAAGACTGTGACGCGGGTATGGAGGACGAAACCACCTAGGGCGACCCCGTATCGCGCAGTCGCGAGGTGCTAGTCCGCTTGTCGGCGGGCGGCAAGCGCGGCCTCATAGAGTTCCCGCGTGCCGAGCCCGGTTGCGGCGGCGACAGCGACAGCAGCATCCTTCAATCGCTCGCCCGCTGCGACGCGGTCGGCGACCTCGGCGAGCGCCGTGGGCAGATCGGATGACCGCGCCGGCGCTCCCTCGATGACGAGCACGATCTCGCCGCGGGCTCCGTCGGCGAAACGCTCGGCGAGTTCGGCAAGGGTTCCGCGTGCGATCTCTTCGAACTTCTTGGTGAGCTCGCGGCAGACGGCGGCTCGACGGTCGGGCCCCATCGCGTCACGCGCATCGGCGAGCGCCGCCGCGATGCGGTGGGGAGCCTCAAAGAACACGAGCGTGCGCGGTTCGCTGGCGAGGGATTTCAGGGCGCCGGCACGACCCTTGCGCGGCAAGAATCCCTCGAACACAAAGCGGTCGGTCGGCAGCCCGCTGAGCACGAGAGCCGTGAGCACCGCGCTCGGCCCCGGCAGCGCGGTCACGGCGACTCCCGCCGCGATCGCCGTCTCAACAAGCACGAAGCCCGGGTCACTCACCGACGGCATACCGGCATCGGTCAGCAAGAGCACATCGGTCTCGCGCGCGAGCTCGACGAGTTCGGCCGACTTCTCGCGCTCGTTGTGTTCGTGCAGCGGCATCAGCTGCGGGCGGTTCTCGACCCCCAGCGCGCGCATGAGGTGCACGGCCGTGCGGGTGTCTTCGGCCACGATCACCGTGGCCGACTCGAGCGCCTCAATGAGCCGCCGACTCGCGTCGCCAAGATTGCCAATGGGCGTCGCGGCGAGAACGATCATGCGCCCATCCTCCCACCGCCCCCGTGGAAGACTGGCCGAGCGGGCGGGGGATGCTCGGCCTACGATGAACGAGTGAACGATGCTCGGCGCCGCGTGCTCCGTGTCGCCGTGCCCGCGGCTGTGCTCGGGGTGGCTGCGGCGACTCGGCTCATTGGCATTGAGCATCCCGGTGAGCTCGTCTTCGACGAGACCTACTACGTGAAAGACGCCGAATCACTGCGCCAACTCGGCTACGAAGGCCGCTGGCCCGACGGCGCAAACGAGCTGTGGGCCGCGGGCACACCCGGCAGCCCGAGCGACCTCGCGTCGTTCATCGCGCATCCCCCGCTGGGCAAGTGGATCATCGCGCTGGGCCTCGGGGCACTCGGGCCCGAAAACTCCGCCAGCTGGCGACTCGGCACCGCCGTTGCCGGCGTGGTGCTGGTGGGCCTCGTCATGCTGCTCGCCCACGTGCTGTTCACGCGGCTCGTGCTCACGGGCATCGCCGGCCTGCTCATCGCCATTGACGGCAACGCCATCGTCATGAGCCGCGTTGCCCTGCTCGACGGCATTCTCGCTCTGCTCATCGTGCTCGCCGTCATCTTCATCGTGCTCGACCGGCGAGAGGTTCGCCGCTCGCTCGAGCGGTGGCTCGCCGAGCGGCGCGCATCCGACCCCCCGCGATCAACCGACTGGGGCCCGGCCTTATGGAACCGCCCCTGGCTCGTCGCGGCCGGCCTCAGCTTCGGGCTCGCCACGGGCGTCAAGTGGAGCGCCCTCTACCTGCTCGCGGCCTTTGCCG
>JAYUKK010000177.1:0-3273 GCA_043764515.1 Microbacterium sp. | reverse complement strand
AGGCCCATCTCTTCGCCGTCGATCTCGAACTCTTCTGGTCGATCGAAACTGAGCGTCATGCGTCGGCCCTGGAAGTAGCGCAGCGCGCGCACGCTCTTGTCGGCGGCGAGGATGCGCTTGCCGATCTTGCTCTTCTGCAGCACGCCGTTTTCCCAGACCACGGCGTAGCTCACGCGCATCCAGCCCCACAGGTTTTTGGGCCGCATCGCGACGACATCGAGAAGTCCGTCGTCGATCTGTGCGTCGGGCAAGAGCAGAACCCCGCCCGGCAACGCACCGCAATTGCCGATCAACAGGGTGTGCACGGTCGTCGAGCGCTCAGGCGCTCCGTCGAGGGAGTAGTGCACGCGTACCGCATCGACGTCGCGCACGATGCGCGCGGTCGCCTCGATATAGGCAAGCCAACCCACGCGTCGCTTGAGTTCGGGGTTCGTCGCGGCGATCATCTTTGCGTCAAGACCGATTCCGATCATGACGACGAACGCGTGTCGCTCGACGCTGCCGTCGTCGCGAGTGAGTTCGGCAATCCCGACGTCGATCGCCTGGTCGATGCCCGAGATGGCCG
Organism: Microbacterium sp.; assembly: GCA_043764515.1. Classification (GTDB taxonomy): domain Bacteria; phylum Actinomycetota; class Actinomycetes; order Actinomycetales; family Microbacteriaceae; genus Microcella. Next base: position 2,708 of record JAYUKK010000177.1, on the reverse strand, counting down.
TGCTCAGTGCATCGCCGATCTTGCCGAGTGACAACCCGAGGTTGCGGGCGAGCAGGTTTCCGGTGCCCGAGGGGAGCAGCACGAGCGGGATGCCCGAGTCGAGCATCCCCTCGGCCACAGCTCGCACCGTCCCGTCGCCGCCGGCCGCGAGCACCGCCGTCACCCGTGCGTCAATGGCCTCGCGCGCTCGCCCCTGGCCAGGGTCATTGACACTGGTATCGAGCCAGAGCGACGGCTGCCACCCGGCTGAGACCTCGGCCTCGGAGACGGCGACGCGGAGAGCCTGCATGTCGACCTTCGTCGGGTTAGCAATGATCGCGACGCGGCCGCGCGCGGCTGCCACAGGCTGGTCGCCGTCGGCCGCCCCGGGGGTGCTCATGCGGTCAGAGTAGAGCATGGACCAGTGATGCGAACGGGGCGAGCGTTAACGGGCGCGTGCCAGACTAGAAGCGTGATCGACCCCCAATTGCTGCGTGAAGCCCCTGACCTCGTCCGACGCTCACAGCAGGCCCGCCGCGCGAGCGTTGAGCTCGTCGATGAGGCGATCGCCGCTGACCGTGAACGGCGCGACGCGATCACCACGTTCGAAGCTCTGCGTGCTGAGCAGAACGCCTTCGGCAAGCAGGTCGCGTCTGCGCCGAAAGACGAGAAAGCTGCCCTCGTGCAGCAGGCTCAGCAACTCGCCGCCGACGTGAAGGCCGCCCAAGTGGTCGCCGGTGACGCTGAGGCGCGGTTCGCGCAGGTTGTGGGGAGCATCCAGAACGTCATTCTTGAGGGCGTGCCCGAGGGCGGCGAAGACGACTTCGTCACCCTGCGCGAAGTGGGCGACAAGCCGACCTTTGACTTCGAGCCGCACGATCACCTCGCCATCGGTGAACTGCTCGATGCCATCGACATTCCGCGCGGCGTCAAGGTCTCGGGTTCACGGTTCTACTTCTTGAAGGGCGTGGGTGCTCGACTCGAACTCGCGCTCATGAATTACGCGCTCGACACCGCGCTCGACGCCGGGTTCGTTCCGCTCATTACGCCCACCCTCGTGAAGCCGGAGATCATGAGTGGCACAGGCTTTCTCGGTGCCCACGCCGACGAGATTTATCACTTGCCCGCTGACGACCTGTATCTCACGGGCACGAGCGAAGTGGCGCTCGCCGGTTACCATGCCGACGAGATCCTCGACCTCACCGCAGGTCCGTTGCGCTACGCCGGCTGGTCGACGTGTTACCGCCGTGAGGCGGGCAGCTATGGGCGCGACACGCGCGGCATCATTCGCGTGCACCAGTTTCAGAAGCTCGAGATGTTCAGCTACATCGACCCGGCCGATGCCGATGCCGAGCACGAGCGGCTGTTGGCCATGCAAGAGGGGATGCTGCGCTCGCTGGGTCTCGCCTATCGCGTCATCGACACCGCTGCTGGTGACCTTGGCTCGAGTGCCGCGCGCAAGTTCGACGTCGAGGCCTGGGTGCCGACGCAGGGCGCATACCGCGAGCTCACGAGCACGAGTAACTGCACGACGTACCAAGCTCGTCGGCTCGACATCCGGCACCGCAGCGAGGGGGGCAAGACCTCTCCTGTCGCGACGTTGAACGGAACCCTCGCCACCACCCGCTGGCTCGTGGCGCTGCTCGAGACGCACCAGCGCGCCGATGGCTCGGTCGTCGTGCCCGAGCCGCTGCGGCCCTACCTGCGTGGCCTCGAGATTCTGGAGCCCGTGGCGTGAACACCGACCCGCGACTGCTGATCGCCCTCGATATCGACGGCACGATTTTGCACGAAGACGGCACGCTTCCGCCCGCTGCACGTGAGCAGATTCATCGTTTGCGCGACGCCGGCCACGAGGTCATGCTCGCGACGGGCCGCTCGGTTGCCATGACATTGCCGGTGCTCGACCGGCTCGACATCACGCCCGCCTACGTCGTGGCCTCGAACGGCGCGATTTTGCTCAAGCGCGACCCGGACGCCCCCACGGGCTACCGGCGACACCACGTTGAGACCTTTGATCCGACCGAAGTTCTCACGCGTATCCGCCCGCATCTGACCCAGGCAAACTACGCCGTAGAAGACGAGACGGGGGTGTACCGCTACACCGGCTGGTTCCCCGATGGAGCGCTCGGGGCGGTCAGCCACGAGGTGCCCTTCGAGCAGTTGTGTGGCGAGCCCGCTACGCGCGTCGTCGTCATCTCCCCCGGCCATGCCATGGAAGAGTTTCTCGCCGTCGTTGAACTCATGGGCCTGCACCAAGTGAGCTACAACGTCGGGTGGACGGCGTGGCTCGACATTGCGCCCGACGGCGTCAATAAGTCGACCGCGCTCGAGCGGGTTCGGGATGCCCTGGGCATTGCGGGCGAGCACGTCGTGGCGATCGGCGACGGTCGCAATGACATCGAGATGCTGGGCTGGGCAGTGGCCCACGGAGGCCGTGGCATCGCCATGGGTCAAGCACCGGACGAGGTGATTGCGGCGGCGTCAGAGGTCACCGCGCGCGATACCGACGATGGCCTCTCGCAGGCGCTCGCGACTTTCTGAGACAGCGCCGTCGGCACTCGGAGGAGATGCATAGCCGGCCCGATCAGGGCTTCTGCGACAGCGTCGGTTAGCATGGAAGACTGATATCCAAGGAGGGCTGTCCGAGCGGCCGATGGAGCCAGTCTTGAAAACTGGTGGGCAGCAATGTCTCGTGGGTTCGAATCCCACGCCCTCCGCTCGTTCAG
>JAYUKK010000176.1:0-11474 GCA_043764515.1 Microbacterium sp. | reverse complement strand
ACAGTCGTCCACCCGAGTTCGGGCACCGGTGACAGCTTGAACGGCGCTCCGGCGGCGGCGGCGAGAAGCTGCGAGCCGAAGCAGAGACCCAGGGTGGGCATCCCGATCTCCAGGGCGCGCTCGAGAATGCGCTTCTCGTGCGTCATCCAGGGGTGCTCGGCCTCGTCGGTCACGCCCGCATAGGCGCCGAGCGAAATGATTCCGCTGAAGCGCTCGAGAGCATCCACCGCGGGGGCGGAATCGGGGTCGCGCTTGACATCCCACGTCACGATGCGCAGGCCGGCTTCAGCAAGGGGCGCGGCAAGCTCATTGAGGTTGTCGTCGGGGTCATGAACAACGACGAGCACTTCGGGGGCGGCGGCGCTCATGAGGTGACCTCTTGCATGGCACGGATGTAGTCGCGAATCGTCGGCACGCCCTCGAGTTTGTCACGGAAGAACGTGTTGACCAGGTTGATGATGCGCGTTTGCGCGGCCTCGACCTCGGCCGTGCGACGCTCCCCCGCCTCTTGGTCTTCGAGCGTGCGGCGCAAGCTCAGCAACGCCGAGACGATCTCGGTCTCTTCCTCACCGTCAAGCATCTGGATGACCTGCATCATGAGCGCGTCGGTCTGATCGCGCACTGCTTCGATCGGGATGCTCGAACCCGCCTGCGTCGCGTTGTCAAGCGTCGAGATGAGCGACCACACCTGGTACAAAATCGTCGCCGGCTCGTCGAAGAGCTCGCGCACATAGGCCGCATCCATGTGTCGACCCGAGAGCCGGAAGATGTTGTACATGCGCTTCGCGGCTTTGCCGTAGTTGACCTGCTGCGTCAGGTACTTGCGCACCTCATACTCAAGCCGTTCGACATACTCATCGAGCGCGTCATCGCTGACGTGCTGCACGACCTTCGTGAACGTCGGCAGGTCATCGGCCTCGAGATAGACCTCTTGAAAGTAGGCGTCGAGGTAGCCGTCGAGGGCAACGATCGCACCCTCGGGCGACTCCCACGTGACGTCGATGACGTTGCTCGCGTTCGAGAGCGACTTGCGAGACGGGTCGGTGACGACCCAGTCGAGCTTGCACCAGCCCGGGTCAAGTGCGGCTTCGTACCACGTCACCGTTTGCACGGTGCCGTCGGTGAGCGTTAGCTCGATGCGCTCGGCTTCGATCTCGGCGGGCGTCCACGTAATGGGGCTGCCGTGCTTGCGCGCCGCCCCGTTGTGCACGCAGTCGGCCGGATAGCTGCCGAGCTTGCCCTCGAGAAACTGAAAGGCGTCGCCCGTGTATGTGCGGCGAGCGGCGGCACGCATGAGGTCGGCCATGATGCGGCAGGCCTCTTCGCGTGTGTCGGCCTTGATGTTGAGCCGCTGGAAGTAGTCACAGTCACCCGGAAACGACTGAATCTTCGACTGCGCCGCCGAGCCGCTCAGGGCGAGCGCGCTCTCGGCAACCTCGGGCGGACCCGTCACCTCAACGACGTGCCCGATGCGGCGGAAACGCTCGAGGTCGCGCGGCGCGAAGTCGAGCATGCTCACTCGGTGGCCGAAGGTTCCGCTCTCGTGGGTGACGATGTGGTCGTCACTCGCAGCGTCGGCCGCGATGGCCGCGAGCCACTGCAGAGCGGCTTCTTCATCGAGCTGCACGCCCAGCCGAGCCGCGGCCTCGCGAATGCGCTCGATGTCGTCGGCCGGGGCGTGCGGTTCGGGCTGCTCGGTCATGGCAGTGCCTCTCGGTGCGAGGGGGGTCAGGGGCGCGAGGCGAGTTCGGCCCGCACGGCCCGAAAGAGGGCCGCTTGGTCGCGCGCATCGTCGAGTGCATTATGCGTCAGCGTGCTGTCGAGCCCATAGCGTTCGGCGACGAAGTTCATGCTCGTGCCCGCCCAGCTCGAGCCCGTTGCTCCGAGGTAGAAGGCCTTGATGTCGAGCGCGGAGTGTCCGAACGGGTTGTGGCCGAGATAGCGGTGGAAGTAGTCGGCCACGAACATCCAGTCAAATACTGCATTGAAACCCACCATGACGGGCCGGTGCCCCGCAGGCGTGACCGCCGCGACCCAGTCGGCGAACTGCTGCATGGCCGATTCGGGCGCGGTTCCGGATGCTCGCAAACCGTCAAGCGTGAAGCCGCCGACACTCATCGCCGCCTCGAGCACTCCCTCGCGGTCGGGCTGCAGTTCGGCATAGAACCCCGGCTCACTGTCGGGCAGGTCAACGACACACGCCCCCACGGAGAGCATCGCGTAGCCGCTCGGGCTCGGGCCGGCCGCTTCGATGTCGACGCTGATGTAGGTGACGGGCTTCTCGCGCCGCTCGGCGGTGTCAGAACTCACGGGGCCATTCTGCCGTGATGGGCGCCTCAACCCCGCGATGAAGGCCTTTCACTCGGCTGCAACCGTGCACTACTGTGCGAGCATGACTCGCCTCACCGCTGCCACGGCTCGTGTTGTCGTCGCGATCACTACCCTCAGCCTTGGCGGTTGCGCACAAGCCACCGATGGTGCCGCGACGCCGACGGAGTCGCCTACCCCGAGCCCGACGCAAGCGGTTGAGCTCGCGAGCCAACCGAATCCCGTCTTCGCCCTTGACTGCGCAGACCTGCTCGCCCTCGACGACGTGCAGGCCAGCATCACGGCGCCGATTTCGGTTCAGCGCGACGAAACCAACGTGCCCGGCTCGTATTGGCAGATCGCGCAGTACCACGAGGGAGCCCTGAGCTGCCGTTGGGGCGGCGAGAACAAGACCGACTACGCGTTTGACGACGGCGTCGATCTGTTGCTGCTTCCCAATGGCTCCGACGACTATGCGGTGCGCACGCAGGGTGCGGAATCCGCGAGTGTCGATGTCGCCGGCGCCGACTCGGCGGTAAGCCAGTGCTACTTCTTGAGCGACGCGACCGCCGCGGGGGCTCCCGGGTACTGCACGGTCTATTCGCTCGTGGGCACCACGCTGGCCGAATTGCGCTTCAGCGATAGCCAGGGGGCCTACGCCACCGAACAAGCGATCGGTGAGGTCGCGACGGGGCTGCTCGAGACCGCCATCGAACGAATGCTGTCGGCCGGGCCGCGTGAGCAAGAGTGGACTCCCCCGGCGTCATCCCTGGCAGCAAACAGCGCCTTCTGCGACTCAGCGAAAGAGGTTCTTCTCGGTTCGCTCGGTGTGACAACCGAATTCGGTGGCGCCGAGCCGGCATATTCCTTCCCTGACGTGACCTCGTGCGCGTACTACTTCGGCGCCACTGATGTGTCTAGCGTGGCCCTACTCGTTGTGGCGGATGCCGCATGGGTTGCGGGCGTGCCGCACACCGAGGCACCTGCCCTGGGTCAGCCGTTCGAGGAACGCACGGCAACGAACGGCGCTCTGTGGTGGCTGAGCCCGTCGGGTGAGTCGGTGCGCGGCCGGGCGGCCGTTGACGGCAGCCTGATCGAGGTCGTCGTCTACTGGATGAACATCGACGTCACGGTCGAGCAAGCACAGTCCGCGATCACCGCCTTCATGGAGGAGTACGCAGAGGTTCCGCCGGGCATCTGACCAGCCCCATGGCGGCCACGATGCGACACACTGGCGTGATGGATGCCGAGAGTCGCCGCGAGGTCACAGCGCTTCGCCGGGCATCGCACGCCCTGACGGCGTCGCGTTTTGCGAACGAGACCGACCTCGTGCGCGGGATGCTTGCCCTCCAGGCACAGGATTACCCGGGCGTTCTCTGGTCGATCGGCCGACGTGTGCCGGGTGCCACGCAAGCATCAGTAGAGCGTGCGCTCGCTCATGGCGACATCGTGCGATCGTGGCCCATGCGGGGCACGTTGCACGTCGTCGCGCCGGACGATCTGGGGTGGATGCTCGCCATCACCCGTCGGCGCACCGCGACGACGATGGCGCGACGTCAGGCGCAACTCGAGCTCTCGAGTCACGACCTTGGGGCGGCCGCCGAGGTCGCGCGTTCCGCGTTGCACGGCGGGAGCATCCTTCGCCGTCCTGATCTTCTTGCTGCGTTCGAGGCAGCCGGCATCTCGATCGCGGGGCAGCGCGGCTACCACCTGCTGCTGCACCTTGCGGTGAACGCGGTTATCGTGTTCGGCCCGGTCGACGGCAAACAGCAGACCTTCGCGCTCTTCGACGAGTGGATTCGCGAATCGCGCCTGCTCGAGGGCGACGACGCGCTCGCCGAGTTCGCGCGCGGGTACTTTCGCGGACACGGCCCGGCAACCGATCGAGACTTCGCGTGGTGGGCCTCGCTGCCCCTCAGCGAGGCACGCACGGGAATCGCGGCAGCGGGCCTCGCCTCACGCGTGGTGGGCGGCGAGACGTACTACCTCGACCCCGAAGTGGAGGCCGGGTCGACGAGTGATGTCGTTCTCGCTCTCCCCGGTTTTGATGAATACGTGCTGGGGTATCAAGACCGATCAGTGGCGCTACCCGCCTCGCTCTCAGAACAGGTCATCCCCGGAAACAACGGACTTTTTCGGCCAACCATCGTGGTCGACGGCCAGGTGGTGGGCACGTGGAGCCGCACCGAGCGCGCGACAACGATCGAGATTGATCTCGATGTGACTTCCCCTCTTGACGCGCCCACGCGTGAGCTGGTCGAGCACGAGTTCGAACGATATGCGGCCTTCATCGGCAAACCCGTCGCGGTGCGGTGACAGGCGTCAGCCGAAGACGCTGCGGCTCGTCGCGCTGACCTGGAGCGGGATGCCCTCCGGCACGAACACGCTGAGCACGGGCGGCGCCCACACGGCCGCGAGAGTCACTCGCGCGCTCAGGCCGTCGGGGGTCGTCGCCGACACGAGCCGCAGGCCGTCGAGCCGCGAGACCGGGGCTTGCTCGAGGTAGTCAGCAGCGGCGGTAACGACTTGCTTGTCGGTGAGGCGTGGGCGCAACTCGCCCTCGGGCGTCGGCCGCACCGACGAGAGATCGAACGACTCGGCGGCGGCGAGTGCGGCACCGTCGGCGAGCGTGAAGAGTCGCGCGCGCTCGAGGTAGAGAGAGGTCGCGGCGCTCACGAGCAACACGACCGCGAGCGCGAGCGCGCCGAAGCCCGCGATGAGCGGCAGGATCGAACCTCGGTCGTCGGCGAGATCGAGACGCGCCCGAGCCTTCACCGCGCGCCCCAAAACCGCGAGACCTGCTGGGTCGCACTCGCCTCAACCGGCACGGCCAGCGGAACGCGCAAGTCGAACAGCGGGGGCACGAGCGGCAGCGGCACGCGCACGGCAACCTCGACGGTGACCCATCCGCGTCGGGTGTGACACTGCCTGGGGTTGGGGGTGCAGGCGATGCTGAGGGCAACGTTGCTCGCCTCGAGTCCGTGGTCGGCGAGGGCAAGGTCGAGCGCGCGTTCCGCTGCCGCGGATCCGGCCGCAGTCGTGGGCGCCTGAACGAAAACCCGCGCCGCCTGCCGAGCAGCCCCCTCGGTCGCCAGAGCTGCCGACTGGATCGTGCCGAGCGTGAGAATCAGGTAGACGAGCGGCACGAGCATCAGCAGACCCGCGGTAAGAAACTCGAGTGAGGCTGAGCCGCGGTCACGGCATCCGTCGCCCGGCTCTGCGGCGAGGCGGTTAGCGGAGGGGTTCGAGGGCCGCACGGCCGCTGACCTCCAGGGTGTCATCGATGCCGATCATGCCGATGAGCGGCAGGGGCGAACTCACGGTGACGATGACGACCGGATGCCCGCCATACGCCCCCATGCCCGCCGAGATGCTCTCGGCGTAGCTCGGCCCCAAGGCCGCAGTGATGAGCTCGCGACTGCGCTCGATGCCGGCGGGCAGGGAGCTGTCTGCGAGTGCCGCGAACCGCGCACCCTCCGCCGCCGCATCAATGAGGGTTGTGCGCACGTGCAAGGCGAACGCCACCTGCAGCACGCTCAGCGTCACAAGGGTGAGCAGCACCCCGACGAGCACGAACTCGACGGCTGCGGAGCCGCGGTCGTCGGCGAGGCGCTTGCGGAGAGCATCCACGAAAGGCGACCGCTCTAGAAGCCCGTGACGCGGTCGATCGCCTGCTGAAAGACGCCCTGCAGCGCGGGGCCGGCGAGTGCCCAGATGAGGATGACAAGCCCGGCCGTCATGAGGGTGATGAGCACCCAACCGGGAACGTCGCCGCGGTCGTCGTTTCGGGCGAGGAAGTCGAGGATTCTGCGCATGCGCGCGATTGTGGTGCGAGTGCGGGGCCGCAAGCGGGAGTTGTCCACAGTGTGACCGCCGGGTTGTGTCTGCGAGACCGACACACGGCTACCAAACACCAGCGCAGGGCGGAAACACGCCGCGCGTCCCGCCAAAGTGTCGGCCTGAGCGACAGTCGGGCGCCGGCAATGGGCAACGGTCGGTCTGCCCGCTCGCCAACCGAAACCGCGAGGGTTCGCCAAGCGACCGCGCACCCGGCATGCTTAACCCGTGACCGACACCCGAGCGCCCGCGACCGTGTCGCTCGAACGACTTCGGGCATCGCTCGCCGACGTGGGCCTCAGCCTGCACCTCGATGGCATTGTCGAGCAACGTGAGGCCGCGGCCGCCGCCGTGCGGCAGATCGACGACTACATTCGGCCGCGACTCGCCGACCTTGATGCGCCCCTGCTCGCCGTTGTCGGCGGCTCGACCGGGTCGGGCAAGTCGACCATCGTCAACGCGCTGCTGGGGGTCGCGACGACGCGCGTCGGCGTCATTCGCCCGACGACGCGGCAGCCGATTCTCGTGCACTCCCCCGTGGATGCCGGCTGGTTCGCGAGCGACCGCATTCTTCCCGGGCTCGCGCGCGTGCGCGGCCGGGTGAGCGCGCCGGGCACTCCCGCGAGCGCGGCGGGCGACACCCCCGAGGCCGCGCGCATCAGTGAGCTCATGCTGCTGGAGCACGAGAGCGTTCCGCGCTCGCTCGCCATCATTGACGCCCCCGACATTGACTCGGTCGCCGACGAGAACCGCGCTCTCGCAGCGCAACTTCTCGCGGCCGCGGATCTGTGGCTCTTCGTCACGACGGCCAACCGGTACGCCGACGCCGTTCCGTGGCGCTTGCTCGAGGGAGCCGCCGCGCGGCAGATCACGGTGGGCGTCGTGCTCAACCGCGTGCCGCCCGGAGCCACCGACGAAGTGCTGCCCGACCTGCGCGCCATGCTCGCCGCGCGCGGGCTCGCTGACGCGCCCGTGTTCACGATCGACGAGCAGACCCTCGATGACCTCGGCATGCTGCCGGCGAGCGCGGTGGCCGGCCCGCGCGCGTGGCTCGAGGGCATTGCGGGCGACCGCGCATCACGAGCCCGCATTGCGGCGCGCACGCTCAGCGGCGCCATCGGCGATCTCGACCAGCGCGTGGCCCGCATTGCGGATGCTCGCCAGCAGCAACTCGACTGGCTCGACGGTGCCGAAGCCGCCGCCGACGCGCACTACCAAGCGGCGATCGACGCCGTGGATGCCGCGACGAGCGACGGTGCGCTGTTGCGCGGCGAGGTGCTCGCGCGGTGGCAAGACTTCGTCGGAACATCCGATGTGTTTCGCAAGATCGAATCGTGGTTCTCGCGCACGCGCGACAGCGTCACGGCGTGGGTCACCGGCAAGCCGAGCCCCGTCATCGCGGTCGAGACGCAGATCGAGACCGGGCTGCAGGCAGTCATCGTTGACCAGGCCGGGCGGGCAGCTGCGGCTGCGTGGGTCGACCTTGAGCGCACGGCTCCCGGGCGCATGGTCGCCGAGCTCAACCCTCAGCTTGCAGCGGAAAGCCCGCAGTTGCGCGACCGCGCCTCGACGATGATTCGCGAGTGGCAGGGCGCGCTCATGCAACTCATCCACGACAACGCGGGCAACAAGCGGGTTCGGGCGCGCGTGGTGTCACTGGGGCTCAACGTCGTGACCGTCGCGCTCATGATCGTGGTGTTCGCCTCGACCGGCGGGCTCACGGGCGGCGAGCTCGCGATCGCCGGCGGCTCGGCCGTCATCGGCCAGAAGTTGCTCGAGACGATCTTCGGCGAAGACGCCGTGCGCCGGCTCGCGGCCGAAGCCCGTAGCGACTTGCAGCGGCGGGTCGAAGCGCTCTTCGACTCCGAGGCCGACCGCCTCGGCACCGCGCTCGAACCGCTGCGGTTTGGCGCCGAGCCGGCTGTACTGCGGCGCGAATCGCAGACGCTGCTCGACGATGTGGCACGAGCGGCGGCGGACGCGTGAGCGCCGCACTGATCACGGCACCGGGCCGACGGGCGACGCAGTGAGTGCCGCGAAGCCGACCCTCGACGAGCGCATCGCCGCTCTTCGCACGGTGACCGAGGCGGGGGCGGGGCGCATCCCGAGCGCGATCGCCGACGAAGCCGCCGCGCTGCTGACGCAAACCGAAGCTCGTCGATCGCGTTCGCCCGAGCACACGGTCGTCGGCGTCTTCGGCGCGACCGGCTCGGGCAAGTCGAGTCTCGTCAACGCGCTCGTGGGCGACGAGGTCGCGAAGGCGCACGTGCGGCGTCCGACGACGTCGCAGGCCCTCGCCGTCACGTGGGATGCCACCGGCGCCGCTGAGCTGCTCGACTGGCTCGAGATTCGCGAGCGCGTCGAGCGCACGCAGCCCATCGACCCGCGCGCGGGCAAGCTCGTGCTCGTCGACCTGCCCGACGTCGACTCGATCGAGGCCGGCAACCGCGCCATCGCCGAACGCCTTGCCGGTCAAGTGGATGCCCTGCTCTGGGTCGTCGACCCGCAAAAGTATGCCGACGACGTGCTGCACGCGCAGTTCATCGCGCCGCACGCTCGGCACGCGGAGGTCACGCTCGTCGTGCTCAACCAAGTGGATTTGCTCGCGGCGCGAGACCGGGCATCCGTCGTCGCGTCGTTGCAATCGATCGTGTCGCGCGATGGCCTGCCGCGCGCCCGTGTGCTCTCGGTGAGTGCGCGCACGCTCGAGGGCATCGACGCGCTGAAGTCGGCTATCGGCGACCTCGCGGCGTCGAAGGCCGTGCGCGATGCGCGGCTCACCGCCGACGTGCAGACCCTCGCGGCGCGCATCGATGACCCCGGCTCGGCGGCTCGCCTTGATGCGAAAGCCTCACTGCGCGTGCGCGACGAGGTCGGCGTCGCCGCGGGCGTCGAGGTCGTCGCGGCCGCGGTCGCGAGTTCGTATCGCAAGCGCGCCGCTCAAGTCACGGGCTGGCCGCTTGTCTCGTGGATCGGCCGCTTGCGCGCCGACCCGCTCACGCGCCTCGGGCTCGGGCCCAAGCGCCGCGGCTCTGATGCCGACGCCGACGTGCACCGCACGAGCATGCCCCTGCTCAGCGCGGGCGCTCAGGCGAAGCTCTCGCTCGCCGTGCGCTCGTTCGCCGACACCGCCGCCGCAGGGCTCGCCGGCCCGTGGAAGGCCGCCGTGCGCACCGCCGCCGAAGGCGCGCTCGACAAGCTACCCGCCGACCTCGACCTCGCGATCGCGCGCACGTCGTTGCCCGCGAAAGGCTCGTGGTGGTGGGCCATCATCGGCATCGTGCAGTGGGTCACGATCGTGGCCGGCGTGCTCGGAGCCCTCTGGCTCGTCGGTGCCTCACTGCTCCCCACGTTCGGGATGCCCGCTCTGCTCATTCCGCGCGTCGAGTCCGGCCCGCTCGAGGGCTGGGCTATTCCCACGCTCGTGATCATCGCCGCCGTGCTCATCGGAATCCTCCTTGGCATCATCTCGGCCGTGCTCAGCGCGCTCACTGCCGCCGGGCGCCGGCGTCGCACGCGCAAACGCCTGCTCGCATCCGTCGACGAGGTCGTGCAGCGAGACGTGGTGCAGCCCGTCACTGCCGAGCTCGACCGCGCACGCGCGGTGGCCGCGGCGCTCGGGGTTGCCCGCCGCTAGAACCCGAGCTGCAGCACCATGAGCCCCGGCCAGACGGCGAAGAGCACCGTCACCGGCAGGATGAGGAACACGAGGGGCACGAGCATGGCGACCTCGCGGGTTCCGGCGGCTTCGAGCAGGCGGCGCTTCGACTCGTCGCGCGCGTCGAGGGCGTGAGCGCGCAGCACCTCGGCGAGCGGGGTTCCGCGGTCGAGGGCCGCGAGCACCTGATCGATCAAGCGGCCAACCGCGGGCACGGAGAGGTCGTCGCACAGTTCGGCCAGGGCGAGAGCGAGCGGCCGACCCGCGGCGGCGCGCTGCACGACGCGATCGAGTTCGCCCGCCAACTCTCCCGACCCGGTGCGGGCGACGCGACGCAGCGCCTCCAGGATGCTCTCGCCGGCTGCCACGCTGAGGGCGAGAAACTCGACCACCGTCGGAAATTCTTCGGCGATGCGCGCCGAGCGTCGGCGGGCACTGCGGGCGAGCAGAGCATCCGTCGCCGCGATGCCCCCGATGCCGCCCGCCGCGACCGCGCCGATCGCCGCCGGAACGAAGGGCACTCCGTCGCGCGCCACGAGAAGCGCGAGGGCGATTCCGGATGCCGCGCCCAGCAGCGCCCCAAACAGCTGCCGGGTGCGGTGCCCCTGCACCGTGATCGCCGAGCCCGATTGCCGCAAGCGCGTGCGGATGACCGCCTCACCCCCGAGCACGGTGTCGAGCATGCCGCGCGCGGCCTCGGCCGCCGGGGCGAACAGGGCCGAGATCACGGGGAGCGGGTCAGTGCGTCGCGCATAGGTCATGGCGCGCGCTTCGGCCGAGACATCGACGAGGTACGGCGCGAGGCGCGTGGCAAGGCTCGGGCGCCCGAAGCGTGGAGCCGTCGAGACGAGCAACCACAGCCCCAGCCCCAGCCCGAGGCCCGCGAGCAGCGCAGCTCCCAGCAGTGGCGTCACCGAAACCACCGCCCCTCTTCGGGCAGCCGGCCGAGCGCGATCATGAGCCGGTACGCCACGAGCGTGGCGGCGAGACCGCCCACGACGAGCACGGCACCGCCGGTCGAGTTGTAGGCAGCGGCGGCCTCGGGGCGTGTGCCGAGCATGAGCAGCACGATCCACGGCGCGACCACGCCGAGGCGGGCGGCTGTGCGCACCCACGACTGCCGGGCATCCACCTCGGCGCGCACCGCCGCATCGGCGCGCAAGTAATGCGAGAGCGAGCGCAACACGCTGGGCAGCTCGGTGCCGCCGACCTCGCGCGCCATGCGCAGCGTCTCGACGATGCGATCGGCGACCGGGTCGGCGAGCGTTGCCTTGAGGGTGTCGAGGCACTCGGTGAACTGCGCCGTGCGCAGGTAGTCACGACGAAACGCGCGGAACGGCGCACGCACGGGCTCGGGCGCGGTGTCGGCGAGCGCCGCGATCGCTTGCGGCAGACTCAGGCCGGCGCGCACGCCCGAGAGCAAGAGGTCGACGACGTCGGGCCACACGGCGCGCAAAGCCCGGCGGCGCGCGGCGGCCCGCGCTCGCAGCACGAGCACGGGCACGGTTGCGGCCGTCACCGCCGCGACGGGCGCGAGCGCGACGACAGGCACGAGCAGCAGTGTGAGGGCTCCCCCGGCCAACCCTGCGATCGCGATGACCCCGACGAGCGCGAGCGGCGACACGGTCGGCACTCCGGCTCGCGCGAGCAGGTCGGCGAGCGGGGCGAGTGG
>JAYUKK010000175.1:0-3304 GCA_043764515.1 Microbacterium sp. | reverse complement strand
TGCATCCTCGCCGGAATCGTCGTGGCCGTAGTTCTCACCAATCACCGCCTCACCAAGCGCGGGGCGGAGCCGTGGATCACCCTAGATATCGCTCTCTTCGCGGTGCCGTTTGGCATTATCGGCGGTCGGGTTTACCACGTACTCACTCACCCTGATGACTACTTCTTCCAGGGTGCTGATCTGCTGAAGACCCTCTACATCTGGGAGGGTGGCATGGCTATTTTCGGTGCCCTCATCGGTGGCGCGCTCGGTGTGTGGATCGGCTGTCGGGTCACCGGCATCCGTTTTTGGTCGTTCGCCGACGCCCTCGCGCCGGGCCTGCTGCTCGCGCAAGCCTTCGGACGCCTCGGCAACTGGTTCAATCAAGAGCTCTTCGGCCTCCCGACCGACTTGCCCTGGGGTCTCGAGATTGATCGTCCGAATGACGCGATTCCTGTCGGTCTCCCGGAAGACGTGCTCTTCCACCCCACGTTCCTCTACGAAATGGTCTGGAACGTCACGGGCGCCATCGTGATTCTTCTTCTCGCGCGCCGCCTGACGCTGCAATGGGGCAAACAACTCGGCATCTACCTGATCTGGTACGGCGCCGGGCGCAGCGTGTTTGAGACGATTCGCCTCGACCCGAGTGAGCTGTTCCTGGGTATCCGCGTGAATGTCTGGGGCGCCTGGATCGCCATTCTCATCGGCATCCTCATCATCGTCGTGCAGTCCCGACGACACACCGGCCTCGAACCTTCGCCGTACGTGGCGGGTCGGGAGTGGACGCCGGAGGCTGGGGTAGACTCCGAACACGTCTACACCGACTCCGATGACGACAGCAACGACGCTGCCGTTCTCGCCGGTGCTCCCGGTTCGACTGACGCCACAAGCGAGTCCGCCGCGAAGCCGTAAAGCTGCCCGCGATGCTCACCGAGCACCGCGGGCGGCCAATGAGGATCGCCACCACACTCGATCCGGCATCTGCGGCGCGCTTCGCGCGTTCTTCCCTAATCCCTCGGGCCAGCGACGTCCCACACGGTTACCGCAACAACGTGAGGACGAACACGATGGAACTCACATCCCCGATGCAGCGCTTTTCTGCTGTGCCTGCCGCCCAAGGCATGTACGACCCGCGCCGCGAACACGATGCGTGCGGGCTCGCCATGGTGGCGACTCTGCGCGGAACAGCCGGCCACGACATCATCCAGACCGCTCTCGAAGCGCTTCGCAATCTCGAGCACCGCGGCGCGGTGGGCTCCGACGCCGGCACGGGCGACGGCGCGGGCATCATCACGCAGATTCCTGACGCCTTCTTGCGTGCGGTTATGCCCTTCGAGCTTCCCCCCGTCGGCCAGTACGCGATCGGAACGGCGTTCCTGCCCGTTGATGATGCCGAGCGCGCGCGCGAGAAGGCAGGCATCGAAGCCATTGCGACATCTGAAGGACTTGAGGTTCTTGGCTGGCGTGTCGTGCCGACCGATGACGAGCACATCGGCAACCTTGCTCGTGCGGCCATGCCGGCTTTCGAGCAGCTGGTCGTGCGCTCGACCCGCACCGATGAGTCGGGCGCTCCGCTTTCGGGCATCGCTCTCGACCGTCAGACTTTCCGGGCGCGCAAGCGCGCCGAACGCGAACTGGGGTCGTACTTCCCGTCGCTCTCGTGCCGAACGCTCGTCTACAAAGGCATGGTCACGACGCTCCAGCTCGAGCCGTTCTACCCCGACCTGAGCGACGATCGGTTCACCAGCAAGTTGGCGCTCGTCCACTCCCGCTACTCGACGAACACCTTTCCGTCGTGGCCGCTCGCGCAGCCCTTCCGCTCGATCGCCCACAACGGGGAAATCAACACCGTGCAGGGCAACCGCAACTGGATGCGCGCTCGCCAGTCGCAGCTGCGCTCCGACCTCTTTGGCGACCTCCGTGACGTCTTCCCGATCGTGACGCCGGGTGCGAGCGACTCGGCCTCGTTTGACGAGGTCGTGGAGCTTCTTACCCTGGGCGGCCGTTCATTGCCGCACGCCATCATGATGATGGTTCCGGAGGCGTGGGAAAACCAGACCGACATCGATCCCGGCCAGCGGGACTTTTACGAGTACCACGGCATGCTCATGGAGCCGTGGGACGGCCCCGCGGCGCTGGTTTTCACCGACGGCTCGCTCGTGGGTGCAACGCTCGACCGCAACGGACTGCGCCCCGGTCGGTTCATCGTGACCGACGACGGCCTCGTCGTGCTGGCGAGTGAGATCGGCGTACTCGACATCGAGCCGAGCCGCATCGTGCGCAAGGGTCGCCTGCGACCCGGAAAGATGTTTCTTGTCGATACGGCCGACGGCCGCTTGATCGAAGACGACGAGATCAAGTCGCAGCTGGCGGGTCTCGAACCGTGGGGCGAGTGGCTGCAGGGCCAGCGCATCCACTTGAAAGATCTGCCGGAGCGCGAGCACATCGTGCACACCCCGGCGTCGATCGTGCGCCGCCAGCGCACCTTCGGATACACCGAAGAAGAGGTGCGCATCCTGCTTTCTCCCATGGCCAAGGCCGGGGCAGAACCCCTCGGCGCCATGGGGTCTGACACGCCCATCGCCGTGCTGAGTGATCGAGCACGGCTTCTGTTCGACTACTTCACGCAGCAGTTTGCGCAAGTAACGAACCCCCCGCTCGACTCAATCCGCGAAGAGGTCGTCACGTCGATGAGCCTCGGTCTTGGTCCCGAGCGAAACCTGCTTGAGGCGACCCCGCGGCACGCGCGTCAGGTTGTGCTCGACTTTCCGATCATCGACAACGACGAACTCGCAAAGATTCAGCACATCGATCCGCGCCCCGGAAGCTCGCTCACCACCACGATCAAAGGCCTGTATCGCGTCGACAAGGGCCCGAAAGCGCTCGAGAAGCGCATCGCGGCGATGTGCGATGAAGTTGACGAGGCCATCGCCGACGGTGCTGAATTCATCGTGCTGAGCGACCGTGACTCAACGGCTGACCTCGCGCCAGTGCCCTCACTGCTCATGCTCGCGGCCGTGCACCACCACCTCATCCGAACCGAAAAGCGCATGCAGGTCGGCCTCATCGTGGAGGCGGGCGACGTGCGCGAGGTGCACCACTGCGCCGTGCTCATTGGCTATGGCGCCTCGGCGATCAACCCGTACCTCGCGATGGAGACGGTCGAAAACCTTGTGCGCTCCGGGATGATCACCGGCATCACGCCCGAGAAGGCCGTGCGCAACGTCATCAAGGCGCTCGGCAAGGGTGTGCTCAAGGTGATGTCCAAGATGGGCATCTCCACTGTGGCGTCGTATCGCGGCGCGCAGGTGTTCGAGGCCATCGG
>JAYUKK010000174.1:0-3323 GCA_043764515.1 Microbacterium sp. | reverse complement strand
TGACCGATGCCGAGGTGCTCGCACGCTTTGCCTCCGGACCGCTCGAGGGCGGTGCCGCGATCACCCGGCGGGCGGTAGGCGCAGGTCACGCCTGGTACGCCGCGACATTGCCCGACAGTTGGTTGCGCGCACGATTGGTGGCGCAACTGGTGGCCGATACCTCGGCACTCACCGACGCTGTCGCCATCACCGGCGTCGAAGTGGTGCGGCGCGGCCGACACCGCTTCGTGATCAACCAGACTGCGTCTCCTCTTACTGTGCCGGTCGCGGGGCACGCTCTCGCGCTCGATCCCTATGGAGTGGTTGTGCTTGACGGCGATGAGGTGTGGAGGCGGTAAACACATGATCACCTCCAACGGATACGTTCTTGACGAGTCTCGACATCGCATGGGACAGGAAGCTCCGGGAAACCGGAATCGTTGCCCCCACACTCCTGCCGACCTCGGTCACGACTCGTCGGTGAGATTGATCGTGGCGAGATGAGATCGATCCTGTTCAACAACGTCGAACCCAGTAACTGCATCCGCCTCTCCACCGACATTCGTTGTCAGCGAGTCTTGACCCGATCGACTGTCGGTGGCTTGAACACTGGTGTGGGGGAGACGGGCCCTGAGGTCACTTAGGTCTTGCGGGCTTCGGCCTCGACGATCGCAATCTCTGTTGTTGCCGTCTCGAGGTCGAGCGAGCGACGCTCGATGTCGTCGCCGTCGTAGCGCACGCGCAGTCGCCACCAGGGGTCGTCGGCCGGGTGGCGGCGGATGCGCAGATTGTGGCGAGTGCTCATCCACGAGATGGCGACGATGGCCGCGAACAGGCCTGCAACGGCCCCGACTCCCATTGCCCAGCGCGCGCCCAACTCGTTAGCGACAAGGCCGAGCAGGGGAGCCCCGACGGGTGTGCCGCCCATGAAGATGGTCAGATACAGCGCCATGACCCGGCCTCGGATGCTCGCGCGCGTCGTCGTCTGCACGTAGGCATTGGCGCTCGTGATCATGGTGAGCGCGAAGAATCCGATGGGAATCAGTGCGAGCGCGAACAGCTCGATCG
Organism: Microbacterium sp.; assembly: GCA_043764515.1. GTDB lineage: Bacteria > Actinomycetota > Actinomycetes > Actinomycetales > Microbacteriaceae > Microcella. Next base: position 2,276 of record JAYUKK010000174.1, on the reverse strand, counting down.
TGGGCATGAGCGCCGCGACGACCATCGAGCCCGCGAAGCCGATAGCCGCGATCACGATGACCCGCAGCCGTGGGCGCTCACGCCGCGCCGCGCCGAGGGCGCCAGCGACCGAGCCGATGGCGAGAATCGAGGAGAGCAGGCCGAACTCGGCGGCGTCGCGTCCGAACTCGACGCGCGCCATGGTTGCCGTGAAGATGGCGAAGTTGAAGCCAAAGGTTCCGACGAGAAAGACCATCGTGAACACCACGACGAGATCGGCACGACGCGCGACGTACAGGATGCCCGCTCGCAGCTGCCCGCGCCCCCGACTCGTCTTCTGCATCGGCTGCAGCTCGTCGACTCGCAGAAGGCCGAGGGCCACGAGCATCGCGGTGAAGGTCAGCACGTTGACCAAGATGACCCAGCCGGCACCGACAAGCACGGTCAGCAGTCCGGCTGCGGCGGGCCCGATGAGTCGCGCCGTGTTGAAAGACGCCGAGTTGAGCGCCACCGCATTGGGCAGGTCGGCGGTGCCAACCAGCTCGCCGACGAAGGTTTGGCGTGCGGGAGCGTCGACGGCCGTGGCGATGCCGAGACCGAGGGCGAGCAGGTAGACCATCCAGAGTTCGGCGATGCCGAGCACGATGATGAGCCCGAGCGCGAGGGCCAACAGGGCCTGGGCGATTTGGGTGATCGCCAGCAGGCGGCGGCCGGGCATCCGGTCGGCGATGATGCCCGCGAGTGGGCCGATCACGAGGGCCGGGCCAAACTGCAGGGCCATCGTGACCCCGACGGCCGCGGCGTCATTGTCGGTGAGCTCCGTGAGCACGAACCAGTCTTGGGCCGTGCGCTGCATCCACGTCCCGACATTCGAGATGAGCGCTCCGGCAAACCAGATGCGATAGTTCGCGCCCGCAAGGGAGCGGAACATGGTGTTCATAGCTGAGCGCTCACGCGTCGGCCAGGCGATCAAGCACGGGTCGGGCGGCGTCGAGCAGGGCTCTCTCGTCGGGGCTCAGCTCTTCAAGACGAGCGTGAAACCACTGCCGACGCAGCCGTCGAGTCTCGGCGATGACGTGATCGCCCTCGGGCGTGAGGGTGACGCGCACCTTGCGGGCATCGTCATCGCTCGGATCGCGGCGCACGAAACCACTGGCCTCCAGTGCGTTGAGCGTGCGGTTCATCGACGGAGGGCTCACGCGCTCGGCGGTTGCCAGCTCGCCGGGTGTCGCCTGGCCGTCGGTGCGCAATCGCCAGAGCACCCCCAATTGCGTATCGCTCATGCTGTCGCTGGAGCGTTCGGCGCGGATGCGGCGCGCGAGCCGCTGAATCACCAAGCGAAACTGCTCGTCGGGGTCGGTTTCGTCGTTCATCGTCAACACTGTCGTTAGCCTAGCTCATGAGCTTGGCGAACAACCTGTCGGCGGGGTGCGCGCGCGCCTAGGATCGATCGCAGGAGGCCCTCAATGCCGCAGATTACCGCCGAGCGTCAGCACCGCACCTTCACCGACACCCATGGTGTTTCGGTGCACTTCTATGTGTGGGCAACGGGTAAGCCCAAGGGCATTGTGCAGCTCGCCCACGGTGTCGGCGAGCACGCGCTGCGCTACGAACTCTTAGCCCACGACCTCGTCTCCGCGGGCTACGCCGTCTATGCCGACGACCACCGCGGCCACGGCGCGACGGGCGTCGAGTACTGGAAGGGCGACCTCTCCAAGATTGGCAAGCTCGGCGTGGGTGGCCTGCGCGCCACGCAACAGAACCTGCTCGACCTCACGGCGCTCGCCAAGGCCGAGTATCCCGGCCTCCCGTTCACGATGCTCGGCCACTCGTGGGGCTCGCTCATGGTGCAGAACCTGCTCAACGCAGGAGAGCACCCCTGGAACGCCGTTGTGCTCACGGGCACGGCATTGCGCACGCCGATGGACATGTACGGCGGCGACCTCAATCACCGGCACAAGCACCTCGGCACGACAGGCGCCGAGTGGCTCAGCCGCGACCCGGCCGTCTCGGCGGCCTTCGTGGCTGACCCACTCACGACCGACGCGAAGGTCTTGCAGTTGTTCGGCCTCGCCGACGGCTTGCGCCTGTTCGGGACTCCGAAGCGCGTGCAGCCCCCCGTGCCGTTGCTGATCATGGTGGGCGACGACGACCCGCTCGGCGGCGAGAAGAGCGCCAAGAAGCTCGCCGATGCCTATTTGAAGCGCGGTGGCCTCACGGACGTCGAGCTCATTGTGTACCCGGGCGCTCGCCACGAGGTGTTCAACGAGACGAACCAGGCCGAGGTGCGCGCTGAC
>JAYUKK010000173.1:0-11639 GCA_043764515.1 Microbacterium sp. | reverse complement strand
GGTACTCCTGAATGAAACCGATCAGCGTGTTGATGGCGACAAGCACGACGAGCACCACGGCTGTACCGAGGTCACCCAAGAACGCCGTGACCGCGGCGCTCGCGAGCAAGAGGATGATCATCCAGTCGGCGAACTGGCGCAGATAGCGACGCAGCGGCGACTCGCGCTTCAGCGTCACGATCTCATTGCTGCCGAACTGCAGCAGGTGCTCGGCCACCTGGGCCTCGGTCAGCCCCGTGCGCGCTGTGCCGAACTCGGCGAGAACGCGCTCTGTCGGCAACCGATACGCCTCAGCGCTGGTCGTGCTCCTGCCGGCCACCATCTCGGCCGTGCTCTCGGCCGGGGTGTGCCCGACCGGCTGTGAGGCCATGCCGTCAGTGTAGGCGCATGCGCGCGTCAGCTTCTCGGGGGCAGCAGCCCCGAGGCGACATCGGGCACGTGCTGGTGGTGCTCCCGCGGCGGTCGCTCATAGTCGGTCGCTGCGGGGCGCTCGGGCAGCAACACCGGCTCGGGTTCAGAAGGGTGGTAGGCGACCTGACTCAACAGGTGGCTGATGACATTGATGCGGGATGCCCACTTGTCGTCGCTCTCGATCGTCCACCACGGCGCCTCGGGCGTGTCGGTCGCGGCGAACATGGCGTCTTTCGCGCGCGAGTAGTCTTCCCACCGCAGAATCGACTCGAGATCGATCGGCGACAGTTTCCAGCGCCGCATCGGATCCTTCAGCCGTGACGCGAACCGAGCCTGCTGCACCTCGTCCGACACCGAGAACCAGTACTTGGTGAGTGTGATGCCATCGTCGACCAGCATCCGCTCAACGACAGGAACCTGGCGCAAGAACAGGTCATATTGCGCGTCGGTGCAATACCCCATGACGCGTTCGACGCCTGCCCGGTTGTACCACGAGCGGTCCATCAGCACGATCTCGCCGGCCGCTGGTAACCGCTCGATGTAGCGCTGAAAGTACCACTGGCTCTTCTCGCGCGGTGAGCCTTGCGGCAGAGCGACGATCGTGGCGTGGCGCGGGTTGAGGTACTGCATGATGCGCTTGATCGCGCCGCCCTTGCCCGCGGCATCGCGGCCTTCGAAGATGACAAGCACCCGCGCACCCGTGGCCACGACCCACTGCTGCATGACGACGAGTTCGACCTGCAACTTCTTGAGCTCTGCCTCGTACCGCGCCCTCGCGGCCTGCTTTGCCGCGCGCTTCGCCGACTTCTTCGCCATGTCGCTCCCTCGGTCGGTGTCACTCTAGGCCGAGGGGTGCTGCAACCACACGGGTCTAACGACCCCCGCCGCCTCCGCCGCCTCCGCCACCACCCGAGAATCCGCCGCCCGACGAGCCGCCCGAGAAGCTGCTGCCTCCACTGCTGCCCGACCACGACGAGCTCGAAACCGGCGCGGTGGTCGTCGTGGTTACGCCGCGCACGGCGGTGCTGAACAGTGATGTCTCGAAACCGTTCGAGCCGACGAACCAGTCGGGGGTCGTGTCAGTGGCGGCGACGCGCACGGCGAGTTCGCGCATCCACTGGTCTTCGACGCCCCACAGCACCGCCCACGGCAGCAGCTTTTCGTAGAGCTTGATGAGGTCGAGGTCATTGCCCACGTCAATGCGCTCGGCACCCTGCGGGCTTTGCAGCACGCGCAAGCGTTCTTCTTCGGCGACCGTGAGGTAGAGCTTCATTCCCTCGAGATAGTCGAGGGCGTCGCGCCCCTTTTCGGTGAGCTGTTTGGGGCGAATGGCGAGGGCGAACGCAATGAAGCCCGCGATGAATGCCCCGACGAGCGAGAGAACGATCAGCGGGCTGACATTGAGAAAGAGCACAACCGAAATGGCGAGAACGCCGAAACCCACGGCGAAGAGCATCCACTGGGCCACCAGCATGAGCCAGCCGAACCGCACGCCCGATGCGCTGCGCTTGAAGCCGTCGCGTTCGATCGAGTCGCCCGCGCGCGTCTGCAGTTCGGTGAGCCGAGCGCCGAGAGTGGCGTCGTACTCGCCGTAGGGCGTGAGCTCGCCCGCGGTGCGGTTCTGCCCAAAGATCGCCTCGAGCAGTGCGAGGTCGAGCACGTCGGTGCGGTCGTCGCTGAGGTACTGCAGCGTGTATGGGGCGGAGTCGTTCTCGACCGAATAGGCCAGGATGCGCAGATTCTTGCGCACGGCGAGCCGAACAATAGCGGCGGGGATGCCCGACGCGGGTCGCCCGATGAGATACCCCGCCTGCACGATGTCGAAGCCCTCGGGCTCGGAGTACTGCGGAATGATCGCGCCGCGACTCTTCGCCCCCGAGCCCCCGCGCACGCGCGACACGATCGCCGCGCCGAGCGCTCCGACACTGACGAGGCCCACGCCGCCCGAGAGCAGGTGCATCCACAGCGGAATCTCTTGCGGCACGGGTGGGGGAGTCGGCTCGGGGGTGAGGAAGGTGCCGGGTGCGAAGCCGAAGGCCACGGTCAGCGTCTCGGCGGGAGCGAGGTCGGTGGCGGCTGCGGTGAAGGTGCCGCCGGCATCCTCGATCGTGCAGAACTCGTTCTCGCCGAAGGCGCCGACGTAGCACGCAGTGTTGCCGGTGAGGGCCGCGGCCACGTCGGGCCCAAAGGTCACGGTCGCACTCACGCGGCCGAAGGGTTGTTGCCAGCCGGTGCCGTTGACATCCCAGTAGAACTCGTCAGAGGCGGTGTCGTCGAACGACCGCACCACGTTCTGCTGCGTGTAGCTGATGACGTAGGTCTGCACGCCCCGGACGAACTCGTCAGTGCCCAGGTACAGCTCGACGAAACCGTTGGAGTACGCCGACTCGTAGTAGACGTCGGTGCCGTTCTGGTCGGTCACGCTGATGACGCTCGTGTTCAGGGGCACGCCGTCGTAGTCGTCGGGGATGGCCCGAATAATGCCGCGGTTCTGATCGAAGTCGGGGAAGCGGGCGACTATCGTTTCGACCACGAGCAGGGTCGACGTGCCGTCGGCCTCACGGCTGAGGGTGTACTCAGCGTCGAACGAGTCGAACGTGAAGTCGCTCGTGTCGGCGACCGCCGCCGTGGGGGCAAGGCTCAGGGCAAACCCGGCCGCGAGGGTCAGGGCAAGGGCGACGCGTGCGGGAGTGCGCATGCGGGCAACCTTAGCGAGCATCCGGCGGTCGAGACCGTGAGGCAGGATGGCCTCGTGAGCAACAGGCGTGGAGGGCAGGGACCGGGCGACGCCCTTGCCCGCCGCCAAGCCGAGGCTGCCGCGCGAGTCGAGCAGCTGCGCAGCGAGCTCGGCGCCGTTCGGCACGCGCGTTCCGAGAACACTGACGACGACGAGCATGATCCGGAGGGCGCAACGATGTCGCAACTCTGGTCGCAGGTGTCGGGTGTGCTCGACTCGGCGGTGCGCGAGTTGGACGAGCTCGACGCCGCACTCACGCGCGTCGCGAACGGCGACTACGGCATCTGCCGCCGGTGCGGGCGCGGCATCGATCCTGCGCGACTGGATGCGCGCCCCGGCGCCGCGCTGTGCATCGACTGTGCTCGGCTCGCCAGTTGAGCCGCGAGCACGAGCCAAGCGACACCCAGAGTGTCGGGCTATGACTCCGGGTCGTACATGAACTCCCGCAGCTCTTGCGGGCAGCGGCACGCGACGGCGACGCGACGTGCCCACTCGATGGCCTCATCGCGCGTCGGCACCTCGATGACGGTGTGGCCGCCGTCGAGCTTCTCGAACGCCGCGTAGAGCGGGGGGCTGACCGTGCCGTCACCCGCAACCGCGACCGGATCGACCTCTTCGTTGACGCCGCCGCCGAACACGTAGACGCCCGCTGTCTTCATGTCACGGATGACCTGATGCGACTCTTCGACGACGTTGTCCCAATCGCCGTCGGCGACCTGCATGACACCATTCGGAAACGAGATCAGGTATTTGGTCATGACTGCTCCTGTGTCGTGAATGTGTTGCCAGCTCGTGTGCCCGACGATCATCTCGCATCAGCCCCACGGTGCGCAGTAGCCAAGCGTCGTAGTGTTGGCGCGTGATTCCGGGCCGAGCATCGTCGAGTGGGATGCGACTTGCGTGGGCGGACGCGGCGACCTCTGAGCTGCGGTTGGGCACTGCCGTCGAGCGGTTCGGCGCGCAACAGCAGCGACGGCTCTCGGCACTGCAAGGCCCTGCGGCGGAGCGTTTCGTTGTGGGGCGCGAGTTGCTCGCGCTCGTTATCGATGAGCTGGAGGTGGAAGCGGTCGCCGATGGCGAGCGCCGCCACACCGGCGACGTCGACCTGAGTGCATCGTGTCAGCGCTGCGGGGGTGACCACGGGGCTCTGCGCGTGCACGGGCTGCCCATCTCGGTGAGCGTCAGTTACGCCGGCAGCACGGTTGCTGTGGCTGCCGCATGGCAGGCCGAGCTAGCCGCGGTCGGTGTCGACATCGAGCTCGTGCCCAGCGACGGGCCGCGCGCGCCGCTCGCGTCGTTGGCCGCGCTGTTCTCCCCAGCACCGGCCCCGAGCACCGAAGAGTGGACCCTTCTCGAAGCTGCCCTGAAAGCCGACGGTCGCGGTGTCACGGTCGACGTAGCCCAGTGCCGAATTGAGTGGGGTGCTGCAGGTCGTACGGTACGCATCCCGGGCCGTGGTGAACCCGTACCCGTCGAGACCGTGCCGGGTCCGGAAGGATTCGTGATCAGCGTCGCGGCGATCGCGCGAGACGCGGGCGAATCGACCTGCTGATCACCGACCTGCGCGCCGTGGGGAGCGCCGGCAACGGCACGAGGTCGAGCCACGTGTGCAAGAGATCACCCACGGGCTTCTTGCTCATCGACGTCGCGAGCGCGATGAAGTCGGCGGTCGTCGCGGTACCACCGCCGCGCTCACTGGTCCAGGCCCGCAGAAGGGCGAAGAAGGTGTCGTCGCCGACCGTGAGTCGCAGTGCGTGCAGCGTCAGAGCGCCACGCTTGTACACCCGGTCGTCGAACATGAGGGCCGGGCCGGGGTCGCTCAGCACGAGATCCTGCGGCAGCGCGGCGAGGCGAGCGTGGTAGTCGAGTGCTCGGCGGTGGGCGCTCGCGCTACCGCTGTGCTCTGCCCACAGCCATTCGGCATAACAGGCGAAGCCCTCATTGAGCCAAATGTCTTTCCACTCGGCGACGCCGACGCTGTTGCCGAACCACTGATGGGCGAGCTCATGCGCGATGAGCCGCTCGTAGGAGCCTGTGCCTTCGATGTGGTTCGCGCCGAACATGCCGAGACCCTGTGCCTCGAGGGGAATCTCGAGGTCGTCTGCAGTCACAACCACGGTGTATTCGGGCAGCGGGTACGGGCCGAATCGTTCTTCGAAGAACGTCATCATTGCCGGAAGCTCGGCGAAGTCTGCGTTTGCGCGCCCCGCGAGCGCCGCCGGAAAGTGCAGTCGGCCAGCGATGCCACCGAGTTGCATCTTCTGCTCGACGTACCGCCCGATGGTGACAGTCATGAGGTAGGTCGAGGTCGGCGCTGCTTGGTCGAAGGTCCACGTTGCTGAGCCGCCGCGTTCACTGCGCTCATGCGCGCGCACGCCGCTCGCAATGACCGAGTACGCGCGATCGGTTGTCACCGAGAGCGCATAGGTCGCCTTGTCGACCGGCACGTCATTGCACGGAAACCATGTGGGGGCGCCAGTCGGCTGCGAGGCGACGAGGGCACCGTCGTCGAGTTCCTCCCACCCGATTGTTCCCCAGCGGGAACGCCGAGGGTGAGGAGCCCCGCCGTAGACGACGGTGATCTCGAACGGCTCGTCAATCGCGAGTGCGTTGCGCAGGGAAACGCGCAGGCGGCGATCACTCTGGTTGAACGCGGGCGCGCGGCGGCCATCCACCATCACCTTCGTCGCCCGCAAGCCGACCAAATCGAGCGAGACCGACATCGTCGGGGCCGTCACGCGCCCGCGGACGATCGCAACACCGTCGAGCCGGTTCGTCGACACCTTGTAGGTGATCGAGAGATCGTAGTGATCTACGCGGATGTTCGGATCACCGCTTTGCGGCGTGTAACGGTCGCGGCTCATTCGCTGGACGCCTGATACGCCCGCACCGTGACCGCGCGCCAGGGGCCGATGGGGTTCCCACTCCACCGGCTGCCCGCAGGCACCGATTCTCCGCGCATCACGAGTGACGCCGGGCCAACCGTGGCATTGGCACTAATGCGCGCGGCCGGCAAAATCACGCTGTGCGGGCCCAGCGTCGACCCCGCCTCCAGGGTGACCGTGTCGATGCTCATGACTCGATCATGGAACAGATGTGTTTGAACGACACATCCCCGATTCACCGTGGCGCCATCGCCAAGCGTGACGAGGTCGGGTTCTGGTAGCCAGTAGCTATCCGTCCAGACGCCACGCCCCACCTTCGCGCCGAGCGACCGGAGCCAGAGAGCCAGTGCGGGCGTACCCGAGGCGGCGTTGGCGAACCAGGGCGCGGCGACCATCTCGGTGAACGTGTCGGAGACTTCCGTGCGCCAAACGAAACTCGACCAGAGCGGATGCTCGCCCGGCCGAATGACGCCGACGATCACCCACTTCGCGATCGTCGTGATCACCGCGGCCGTCGCTCCGGCGAGCAGAAGCACAATGCCAGAAGCGAGCAGTGCCACCCAGACGCCGGCGAGCTCGACGAGGACGGCCAGCGTGAGTAGCACAGTGAGGGCGATCGCACTCGTGATCACCACCGGGACGAGTCGACACAGCTCCCACAAGGCGCGGGCGACGCGCAGTGAACGGCGGGGTCGATAGGTGCGCTCGAGGTCGGCATCGGTGACGACGCGGCGCAAGCGCACGGCCGGTGAGCCGAGCCATGACGAGCCGGGCTTCGACTTTTCTGGGGCCGACGAGAGCACAGCGACGAGCCCGTCGCGGGGCACGCGGTGACCCGCGCCCGCCATGCCCGAATTGCCCAGGAAGGCGCGCTTGCCGATGCGGGCGCGCCCGAGGCGCATCCACCCACCCTTGAGTTCGTAGGTCGCGACCATGGTGTCGTCGGCGAGAAACGCGCCATCGTCGATGGTCGTCAGCGAGGGAATCAACAGCACGGTTGAGGCCTCGACATCGCGCCCGACCTCGGCTCCGAGCATGCGCAGCCACACGGGGGTCAGCAAGCTTGAGTAGAGCGGAAAAAGCAGGGTGCGCGCCGAGTCGAGCAGCCGCTCGATCGTCCAGGCCTGCCAGGCGACACGGCCCCGCACCGGGTGAATGCCCTCGACCAATCCGATCGACAGCACCCGCACGAGCACCACCACGGTGAGGGCGAAGACCAGACCCGAGACGAGCGTCGCGGGTGCGAGCCAGAGCAGCGCGATCGCCGCCGCATCGCCGAGGGAACCGGCGCCGCGCAATGCGGTGGCAATGATTCCGCCGCCTGCCGCCACCGCGATGAACGGCAGGAGCCCCAACAGACTCGACGACGCCCCGTAGGCCCAGAGCCAGCGCCGGGGTGTCGGCGGGCGCTCGGGGGCAAGGGGGCGGGATGCTCCGCCCACGCGGGCCGCGGGCGACCCTGCCCAGCGCTGGCCGGCCCGAACCCGGCCGAAGACGGCCGAGCCAGGCGCAATCTCGGCATCGCGCCCAATGCGCGTGCCCGGCGCGAGCGTGCTGCGCGCGCCGACGGTTGCCCCCACGCCGATTCGGATTCCTCCGATGCGCACGGTGTCGCCGTCGATCCAGTAGCCCGAGAGGTCGACCTCCGGCTCGACCGCCGCCCCGTCGGCCAGCGTGAGCATGCCCGTCACGGGCGGCAACGAGTGGAGGTCGACATTCGCGCCAATCGTCGCGCCCAATGCGCGGGCGTAGTACGTGACCCAGGGTGCTCCGGCCAGCCCGACGGGGTCGACCTGATGGGCGACCTGCTCGGCCAGCCACAACCGCAGGTGCACAGCGCCGCCGCGGGGATAGTCGCCGGGCTTGAGCCCACGCAAGAGTAGCCGCGCGATACCTGCCGCGAGGCCCATGCGTCCGATCGGGGTGACGAAGACGACGAAGCCAATGATGATCAGGGCGATCGGGGCCGCGGGCAAGAAGTCGAACCCCGGGACGAGGCGGAGCAGCGCACTCGTGGCGAGCAGCCAGATCATCCAGCGCGCGCCGGCGAGAATAAAAAGCGGCACGCCAGCAAGGGTCTGCACCCACTGCATCGTGCGCGGCGTTGGGTGAGCGACGCTGAAGCTCGCCGGCGGTTGATCAGGATCGACGGAATCAGACTCGACCGCGTCGGCCATCTGTCGCAGACGCGGGAGGTCGTACACATCGGCCATCGTGAACTCGAGCGCGCGGGCCCGGATGCGCGACACCAGTTGCGCGGCGGCGAGCGACCCCCCGCCGAACTCGAAGAAGTCGGCATCGTCATCGTTGGGGCGGATGCCGAGCACCGCGAACCATTGCTCGGCGAGCCAGGCGGCGGTACCCGAGAGCGACGAGTCGCCCGCGTCGGTCTGCTCGAGGGGCCAGGGGAGCGCGGCTTTGTCGACCTTGCCCGAGGTGCGCACCGGCAGGTCTGCAACGAGGGCGAGGAGCGGGATGAGCGGCGCCGGCAACGCCAGCGCCAGCTCACTGCGGGCAGCCTGCCGATCAAAACCATCGGCCGGAACGACGTACGCCACGAGCACGGGGATGCCGCTCTCGGAACGCTGCACGACAACCGCAGAGGCCGAGATGGACGCGAGCTGGCCGAGATCCGCCTCGATCTCGCCCAGCTCGATGCGGCGGCCGCCAATTTTTACCTGGTCGTCGGCGCGGCCCAGAAAAACGAGACCCTCAGGCTCGAGCCGCACCAGATCGCCCGAACGATACGCGCGATCCCAGCCGAGAGAGGGCATCGACGCGTACTTCTCAGCGTCCTTCGCGGCGTCGAGGTAGCGGGCGAGACCGACGCCCCCGATCACCAGTTCGCCAACCGTGCCGGGCTCGACCCGCTCACCGCTGTCGTCGACGACGGCGAGTGCCCAGCCGTCGAGCGGCAGCCCGATGCGTATCGGCCCCTCGCCGTCGAGCAACGACGCCGTGGCAACGACCGTGGCTTCGGTGGGGCCATAGGTGTTCCAGACCTCCCGACCCTCCGCGACCAGCCGCGAGACCAGCTCGGGCGGGCACGCCTCGCCGCCGAAAATCAGCAAACGCACGTTCTCGATCGCATCGCGGGGCCAGAGTGCGGCGAGTGTCGGTACGGTCGACACCACCGTGATTCCGTGGCCGACAAGCCACGGCCCGAGGTCTTCGCCTGATCGCACGAGTGCTCGCGGCGCGGGCACGAGGCATGCGCCGTGCCGCCAGGCCAGCCACATCTCCTCGCATGAGGCGTCGAAGCCGACCGAGAGCCCCGCGAGCACCCGATCGCCGGGGGCGATGGGCGCATCCTGAAGAAACAGACGGGCTTCAGCATCGACGAACGCCGCTGCCGACCGATGGGTGACGGCGACGCCCTTTGGCACTCCCGTCGAGCCTGACGTGAAGATGATCCACGCGTCGTCGTCGATTGTCGGCGGCGGCACGAACGCCGTCGCACGGGAGGCCGGGTGCGGTGCGGCGCCCGCGAAGAGTTCGGTCATCGCCGGCGACTGGTCTGGTGCCGGGTCGCGTGCCGTGGTGGGCAGGTAGACGCCCGAGCCGGTGACGACGCCCACGACGGTGGCCTCGCGAAAGACCAACTCGGCACGTTCGGCCGGGTCATCGGCGTCAACGGGAACGTAGGCGGCCCCGACCGCCATGATGCCAAGGATGGCGATGTACAGGTCGCGACTTCCCGACGCCATGCGCACCCCGACGCGGTCGCCCCGACGAACTCCCTGGGCGTGAAGGCGCGCCGCGGTGCGGTCGACCTGCACCATCAATTCTGCGTAGCTGAGCGCCCCCGCCGCATCATCGATCGCTGACGCCTGCGGATGCTGCGCACATGACGCGCGCAGAATATCGATGAGCGTGCGCGGCGCAGGGGCGTACGCCGAACGGTCGAGAAACTGCTGCACGGCGAGACTCAGGATGACAGCAGTGACACGAGCTGCGCCTTCGTGAGACGGGAGAAGCCGGCGTGTCCGGCGTCGCGCGCTCGCTGCCGCAGCTGCAGCACTGTCAGAGCGGAAAGATCGGGCGCCGACGGAACCGGTGCCGACGTGGCTGATTTTGCCGGCCGCGCAGGCTTCCGCACCGGTTCCGCTGCACGCTTCACTGCGGGCTTCACTGCGGGCTTCACGACGGGCTTTACTGCGGGCGTGGCTTTCGCGATCGCCTTCTCGATGCGGGCAACGGCGCGCAGGGCCCGCTTCTCGACCTTCTCGGGCCGGCGATCGACATTCTTCTTCGACGTCGACGCGATCTCTTTCGCTTCTTCGGCGAGCGCGCGGAGTTCTTGAGCGGCCTTGCCCGGAAGCGTTTTCGCGACGCGTTTCGCTTCTCGCGCGGCGGAGGCGGCGCCCTCGAGTGCTGCGACAGCACGGGCCCTGCGCGTGTGCGCCTGAGCCGCGGCCGCGGCGGCCTTTGCTTGCACTGCAGCCTTCTTCTCAGCTTTCTTGCTGTTCTTCTTCGACGACGTGGCCATCGGTGCCCCCTGTCTGCACGGGTTTCTCGGCTACGTCGAGGTCCCGTGCGAGGCCAGGCTATCGCCGCGACCTTGTGGCTGGCGCGTTACCGCAAGCGCCAGGGCAGCACGACGTGCAGCAAAGGCAGCGCCGAAGCGCCGATGAGCACCCAGCTGAGCACCTCATCGCTCCCGCGGAGAAGGACACCGCCGATGAGCAACGCCGCGAAGAGAATCGCCGACGTCGTTCGGCGCACACTCGCGTCGAGCACGCGCAGTCGCTGTTCGACTTCGGGGCTGCGCACGGCGAGCTCGCCCCGGTCGAGGCGCGTGGCGAGAGCATCCACGCGTTGAGGCAGCCGCGCGACCGCCGAGAGGATCGCGACCGCTTCGCGGCCGACCGATCGCAGCGTGGATGCTCCGCCCCCGTTGAGCAGCGTGCGCGCGAAGGGGTCGACGGCGTCCCACATGTTGAAGTCGCGGTTGAGAGCACTCGTGACGCCCGAGATTAGCGAGATCGTGCGCACGAGCAAGAGGTAGTTCTCGGGCAGCTGGAAGGGCAGGGTGCGCACGAGCTCGCTGAACTGCAACGCGAACTGCTCGAGTTCGCGCGGGTCGATGCGCGTGAGCTCGGCGACCCCCATGCCGCCGAAGCGATCGAAGAGGGCCGTGATGGCGCGCTCGAGTTCAACAGTGTCGGCGCTCGGCAGCAGCACGCCGAGGCGCTGTGTCGCGAGCACCCAGCCGCGGGCGTCGCGGGCGGCGACGGCGAAGATGAACTGCTGCAGCCCGCTGCGCAGGTCGTCGGGAATCTCGCCCATCATGCCGAAGTCGATGTAGGTGAGCGAGAAGCCACCCTCGCCGCCGGGCGTCACGAAGATGTTGCCGGGGTGCGGGTCGGCGTGAAAGAAGCCCGCGACGAAGATTTGCTCGAACGTGGCGCGGGCAAGTTCACCGGCGACCGCGTTGGGGTCGATGCCCGCCGCCTGCAGGGCGGCGACGTCGGTTATCTTGATGGCGGTCACATCGCTGAGGGTGAGCACGCGACGCGCGCTGCGTTCGAACACCACGGTCGGAGTGCCCACGCGCGCGTCGTTCGCGAAGTCGTTGGCGAACCGCTCGACGATGCCGGCCTCGG
>JAYUKK010000172.1:0-3336 GCA_043764515.1 Microbacterium sp. | reverse complement strand
TAGCCAATGCGGCGGTGTCCACGGTGCGCGGCGTGCCCCCCGACGAGCACCTCGCCGGCGTCGAGACGCTGTTCGCCGAGCATCGCACGCAGCAGGCTCGTTTTGCCCGTTCCGTTGCCCCCGAGCACGGCGATGAACTCGCCCGGCTGCACGTCGAGATCGAGCCCGCTCCAGAGCGCACGCGCTCCAAAGCCGAGCGCCCCGCCCCGAATGCTGAGCACCGGTGCGGGGGCGGTCGACGCGCCGAGCGGCGTCACGCCGGCGTCAACGCCTGGGCGACCGCTTCGATGTTGGCGCGCATCCACGAAACATAGTCTTCCCCGTCGGGCAAGGTTTCGACGAATGAGACCACGGGGATGCCCGCGGCCTCAGCGGCCGCGCCCACGCGCTCGGTCTCGGGGCTCGCAGTCTGCTCGTTGTAGGCCAGTAGGCGCAGGTCGCCCGAGGCAATGAGGTCGAGCGTCTGCTGTAGTGCGAGCGGAGGCACGTCGGCACCCTCTTCGATCGCCTCGACGAACTCGGCAGGGGTCTCATCAACGAAGCCCAGTTCGGCGAGCAAGTAGGCGGGCACGGGCTCTGTCGTCGCGACGGCCCCACCGCCAAGCTCGTCTGCGAGCGTGTGCGCCGCCTCTTCGACCGCTTCGAGATCGGCCTGGAATGCGGCGAGGTTGGCCTCAAAGGTCGCGGCGTTCGCCGCATCGAGTTCGACGAGAGCGGCGGAGATCGCGGCTGCGACGTCGCCCATCACGTGCAGGTCGTACCAGACGTGCTCGTTGACGCCCGCGATGTGGCCGTGGCCGTCGTCCTCCGCCTTTGCCTCATCGTCGGAGTGCGCGTCGCCGTCGGAGTGCGCCTCGCCGTTGGAGTGCGCGTCGCCGTCCAGACCAGCGACTGCGGCTGCCGACACAACTACGGCGCTTGTGCCCGAACCCTCGACGAGCACGTCAATGAAGGGGTCGTAGCCGCCGCCGTTCTCGACAACAAGATCGGCGCCGGCGATCGCCAGCTGGTCTTGAGCACTCGCCTCGTAGCTGTGCGGGTCTTGCGCCGCCGAATCAATGATGCTCGTGACGGTGGCGAGGTCTCCGGCGATCGTGGCGGCGATGTCGCCGTACACGTTCGTCGAGGCGACGATCGACAAGCCCTCGGTGGTGGATGCGGGGGCGGCGCAGCCGGTGAGCGCCACTCCCGTAGCGGCCGCGATGACGATGGCGGCAATGCGGGTACGTGCGGACATACCGAGAGCGTACGGCTTATCGAGAATGGTTGTCAAAAGGATTCTCAATAAGGACTGCGTGTTGGCGCACCGTCAGGATGCCCCGCTACCGTTCCCCCATGTCGAACCGCCGCGCAATGCTCACCATGACCGGGTTTCACCGCGCCGTGCTGCGCCTGACCGGCGGCCGCCTCGGGCGCTCGCTCGGGGGCATGCCCGTGATCGACTTGACCACGGTGGGACGCAGCAGCGGGCTGCCCCGCACGACGATCCTCACCGTGCCACACCGTGAGCCGATGCCGAGCGGCGAGGAGAGGCTCATCGTCATCGCGAGCCGGGGTGGCGACGACGCGCAGCCGGCGTGGTACCTCAATCTCGTGGCCGAGCCCGCTGTGCACGTGGCCAGGGTGGGCGAGCATCCGCAGCCGTATCGCGCGCGCACCGCCGACGCCGCAGAGCGCGCGCGGCTATGGCCGCTCGCCGTGCGCTCGTACCGCAGCTACGCGGCGTACCAGCGCAAGACGCAGCGAGAGATTCCCGTCGTCATTCTCGAGCCCGCGCCCGCCGCCACCGATCGCTGATCAGGGCCAACGCGACGACCACACCGAACAGGGTGACGGCAACCGCGCCTGTCATGACCACGTTCAGCCACGTCGGCACGGGGTCGAGGCCGATTCCGATCCCGAAGGCCCATACCGACACGACCGCGGCGCCAATCACTGTGAACACCGCCAGAATGATCGCTTCGTGCGATGTGTGCGGGCGGCCCGCAATGCGACTGAGCAGGCGGTCGGCGAGGAGTACAGCAATTGAGGCTGCAAAGAACCCGATAAGCGACGCGGCCGCCCATGCGACGGCCGGAAAAGTGCCCCAGGCAGCGGGGTCGGTCGCTTCGGGCACCAGGACGGCCAGCAAGAAAGCACCGGCTAGGGCGAGGAGGGTGAGAGCGGCCGCGACGATGAGCGCGATAAGTGCCGCGCGGCGAGTTGAGCGCTGGGCATACATCACGACATCATGCCCGCCCGGGGCGCCCCCAGCTAGTCGAGCAGCAGCGCAGGCTCTTCGATGACGCTCGCGACATCGGCCAAGAACCGGCTCGCGACATCGCCGTCGACAACGCGGTGATCAAACGAACCACCGATCGTGGTCACGAACCGCGGGCGCACCTCGCCGTCGACCACCCAGGGCTTCTGCTTGATCGTGCCCAGCGCGACGATCGCCACTTCGCCGGGGTTCAAGATTGGCGTACCGGTATCCATGCCAAAGACGCCGATGTTGGTGATCGTGATCGTGCCGTCGGCCATGTCTGAGGGCTGCAGCTTGCCGTCGCGGGCCGTGTTTGTCATGAGCTCGATCGACTGAGCAAGCTCGCGCAAGCTGAGGTCTTGCGCGTTCTTGATGTTCGGCACGACGAGCCCTCGGGGCGTCGCCGCCGCAAAGCCGAAGTTGACGAAGTGGTGAACGATGATTTCGGCATCGGTCCACGTCGAGTTGACGGTGGGGTTGCGCCGCACGGCCCAAATCATCGCCTTCGCCATGATGAGCAGCGGCGAAACCTTGATGCCGGCAAAGTCCGGACTGGCCTTGAGGCGCTTCACGAACTCCATCGTGCGCGTCGCGTCGACGTCGACGAACACGCTCACGTGCGGTGCCGTGAACGCGCTCTTGACCATGCCCGCCGCAATCGCCTTGCGCACGCCCTTGACGGGAATGCGATCTTCGCGCTCGTTCGGCCACGCAGGAGTCTGGATATTGCGGAATACGCTCGCCTGCTGCGCGTGCCGAATGACGTCGTCGCGCGTGATCTCGCCCGCGAGCCCCGTGGCGGTGACCGCCGTCAGGTCGACGTCGAGATCTTTCGCGAGCTTGCGAATCGGGGGCTTCGCAATGACCGGTCCAGAGTCGGCAGCGGGCACCGAGGCGAGGCGCGGTGTAGCGGCGGCCGCAGCGGGGGCCGGAGCCGCATCCGTGCGTCCTCGCGAGCGACGCGAGGCGACGTGGCCCTTGGCGCCGTAGCCGACGAGCACCGCACCGGGCTTCTCGGCTTCGGCTTCGCTGACGATGCTGGATGCCGTATCGGCGACTCCCGCATCCGTCGCCCCGGGCGAACGGGGGCCAGC
>JAYUKK010000171.1:0-3361 GCA_043764515.1 Microbacterium sp. | reverse complement strand
AGGCGCGTCATCATGTAGGCGTCCGTCTCCGACGGGTGGCGGGCGACCCGCAGGTTCAGCTCCTCGTAGACGCTGCGATCGACATCAGCGAGTGATCCTGTGAACGTGTACACCATTGCGCCGGCTGCCATGAGGCCCGAGCCTAACCCGGGCCGGCCGCGGCGAGCGCGCAACGACGCAATCGCACCAGATGAAAACCTGGTGCGCGAGGGGGGACTTGAACCCCCACGCCCTTACGGGCACTGGCACCTGAAGCCAGCGCGTCTGCCATTCCGCCACTCGCGCGCAACGGGGTAAACCCCGTCAACTCAGCGAGATTATCACAGCGGGCCTCGGCGGCTGTGCGGTGATGGAGAGCCCAGCCGACTACCATCAAAGGGTCACCGGCCGAGGGAGGACGCACGTGGGGCTTCTCGACAGCTTCGAGCGTGGCCTTGAGCGCGCCGTCGGCGGGGCCTTCGCGAAGACCTTTAAGAGTGGCGTGCAACCCCTCGAGATCTCGGCCGCTCTCCGGCGCGAGCTCGATACGAAGGCCGCGGTCGTCTCGCGCGAGCGCATCCTCGTTCCCAACGAACTGCGCGTGCGACTCGCGCCCGCTGATTTCGCGCGCATGGATGCCCTCGGCGAGTCGCTCATCGACGAACTCACTCAGCTGCTGCAGCAACATGCCACCGCCCAGCGCTACTCGTTTCCGGGGGGCATCCGTCTCACGCTCGTCAACGATTCCGGCATCTCTGAGGGCGTCGTGCAGGTGGAGTCAGAAACCGTCAAGGGATCGGTCGTCTGGAACCCGGTGCTCGACATCGACGGCGTGCGTCACCCGATTACCCACTCGCGCACGGTCATCGGCCGCGGCAGTGATGCTGACATCACGCTCGACGACACGGGCACGAGCCGCAAGCACATCGAGATTCTGTGGGACGGTTCGCGCGCGCAGCTCACCGACCTTGGCAGCACGAACGGCTCGTTGCTCAACGGTGAGCCGGTGACCCGTGCGGTGCTGCCGCCCGATAGCGTGATCGAGATCGGCCGTACCCGCATCCTTTTCCGCGTGCTCGCCCAGCGCGGTGAGGTGGCCGACCCGCGAGTCCCCAGCCCGAAAACACCCACGCGAGGAGGAGGTGGAGGCCGTTGAGCGAACTGACCCTCCTGCTTCTGCGCATCGGGTTTCTCATTCTGATGTGGTCGTTCATCTTCGCGATCGTCTACGCCCTGCGGTCTGACCTGTTTGGCACGAAGGTGCGTCGCCTGCCCGCTGCGGCGAGCGCCGCAGCCCCGATGGCGGCCACCGTGTCTGCCCCGGCCCCCGTGAGCACCGCGGGGGGTACGGGCCCGGCCCGTCGTCTCGTGATTACTTCGGGCGCGAAAGAGGGGCTTGAGTTGCCCCTTGAGGGCGATCAGCTCACGATCGGCCGCTCGGCCGACTCGGGGCTCGTGATTCGCGATGACTACACCTCGACGCACCACGCGCGACTCATGCTGTGGGACGGCACGTGGATGATTCAAGACCTCGATTCGACCAACGGCACGATCTTTAATGGCAAGAAGGTGGGCGCACCCACGGCCGTGACGCTCAACACTCCGGTCAGCATCGGCACGACGACCTTCGAGCTGCGACGGTAGGCGCATGACCAGGCTCTCGGCCGCCGGCTCGCACGTCGGCAAGGTGCGCGCGAACAATCAAGACTCGGGCTACGCCGGTGAACACTTGTTCGTGGTCGCGGACGGCATGGGAGGCCACGCGGGAGGCGATGTCGCGAGCGCGCTCACCATCCAGTCGATCGCCCATGTCGACCAAGCGTTTGAGACGGCGGCCGACGCCGTCGAGGCATTGCGCAGTGCGCTTTTGGAAGCCAACCACGAACTCGCCGAGACCGTATTCGAGCATCCCGAACTCGCGGGCATGGGCACGACCGTCAGCGGCATCGTGCGCGTCGGCGACCGGTTGGCGGTCGCGCACATCGGCGACAGCCGCATTTACCGATGGCGAGCGGGGTCACTCACCCAGATCACGAAAGACCACACCTTCGTTCAACGCTTGGTCGACAGCGGCCGCATCACCGCGGAGGAGGCCGCCGTTCACCCCCGGCGCTCGGTGCTCATGCGGGTGCTCGGCGATGTCGATCTCACTCCTGAGATCGACGTGGAGGTCTTGGATACACGTCCGGGCGATCGCTGGCTGATGTGCTCAGACGGGCTGAGTGGCTATGTCAGCGAAGCCCGCATGGGCGAGGTGCTCGATGAGCATGCCGACGCGAGTGCGGCGATTGACGCCCTCATCCACGAGAGTCTCGATAACGGCGCGCCCGACAACGTGACGGTCGTCATCGTCGGCGTCGACGACTCGCTCTCAAGTTCGGCGGGTAGCCCCGTGATGGTCGGGTCGGCGGCCAAGCCTCTGACCTACGTCGCAAGCGCGGCCAAGCGCAGCGTGCGGCTGCCGTCACTATTGCTGCACCCCTTGACGTCGACGACAGTTCCGGCCGATGAGCACTTCGAGCCCGAGTCGGAGGAGTACTTAACCGCGCTCATCGCTGAAGACGCTCGCCGCAAGGTTCGTCGACGCATCACGTGGTCGGTCGGTGTGCTGTTGATTGCAAGCCTCATCATCGGCGTGCTGGTGGCGGGTTATCAGTGGACTCAGTCGCGCTACTTCGTTGGCGTCTCCAACGGCCAAGTGGCGATCTTCCAGGGCGTGCAACAAAACATCGGCCCCTTCCCGCTCTCAACCGTCTACTTCGAGAGCGACATTGACGTCGATACCCTCTCGCCCTTCAGCCGCGAGCGCGTCGAGTCAACGATCAATGCAAACGACCTGCCCGAAGCGCTCTCGATCATCGATCGGCTGCAGAATGAACTCGACTGAGCCCGGCGCGGTTCGCGTCGGCGGCACTGTTGACCTCGGTCAGTCGCGTCCTACCCTCACCGAAGCCATCACCATCAAGCTCCGCACCCCGGCGAAGCTGCGCAACCTCGAGCTGCTGCTGCTCGTCATCGCCATCGGCATCACGGGCGCCGCGGTCGTACTCGTGCAGCTCGGCGCCGTCGGTGAGATCGACAGCACCGTACTCGTCTACGGTGCCGGGCTCGGGATGCTCGCTCTCGGCATGCACATCGTGCTCCGCGTCACGGCTCCCGACGCCGACCCCTTCATCCTGCCGATCTCCGTGACTCTCAACGGCCTCGGCGTCGCCATGATCTACCGCCTCGACCTTGCTGAAGGGCTCGAGGGCTGGGAGAGCGCCGGAATCCGTCAAATGGTGTGGACGGCGATAGCGATGGTGATCGCGCTCGCGGTGTTGCTCGTGGTGCGCAACCACCGCATCCTGGCCCGATACCGCTATGTCGCAATGTTCGTGGG
>JAYUKK010000170.1:0-11763 GCA_043764515.1 Microbacterium sp. | reverse complement strand
GGTCGGCGCCGGGAACGCGACCCGAGATGTTTCCGCCCGTCCACACCACCAGGTTGTATCGCACGAGCTCGGCGTGAAGGCCAGCCACTTCGTCGCGCACGCGCGCAACGGCGACCTGCACTTCGGGGCTCAGCGCGTTCACGGGACTCCATCGTCGCGGCGGCGACGGGTGGACCCGGCGCCGGGGTAGTTCAGGGTGGACTCGCTGTGACCGTTTTGTGACCGTTCACATTGCGTGATTGATATCTAACGGCGAAACGGTCACATGTGTCAACCGTGTGAGCATCCGAAACGGTCACAAGTCCATAACACCGTAGTGAGAGGGCCGTTACGTCAGGGGCGACGGCCCGTCGACTGCCGGATGACGAGCTCAGGTTGCACCGGGTCGTGGTTCATCTCCTTCTCGCCCCGCAACTCGCCCAGCAGCAGCGCGACCGCGCGGCGACCGATCTCGGCAAAGTTCTGCCGCACGGTCGTCAGCGGTGGCGCATAGTGAGCGGCCTCGGGGATATCGTCGAATCCCACGATCGAGATATCGCCCGGCACACTGAGCCCCAACTCTCGGCACGCGTGCATGAAGCCGAGGGCCATCTGGTCATTGCCCACGAACACGGCCGAGAAGTCGCGGTACCGCAGCAGTTCAAGGCCGGCGTAGTAGCCGAACGACGCCGTCCAGTCGCCCAAAATAGGCGCGCGCGTGCGCAAGTCTGCATCACCGAGCTCGCGCAGAAAACCCTGCATGCGCGCTTCCGCTTCGATCCAGTCTTGCGGGCCCGAAATGTGCATGATCTCGGTGTGCCCCAGCTCAATCAGGTGCCGCGTTGCGATGCGGGCGCCCATCACCTGGTCAACCCAGAGCGAGTGCGACGTGTTGAGCCCGGTGGCTTCCAGCGTGACAAAAGGCACGCCAATCTGCAGATCGTTGATCGCCTCGAACACGCGCACTTGTGGGGCAATAACGATGAGCGCCTCGACGGACTGACTCATGAGGTAGTCGAGCCCACTCTTGATCGACGCGTAGTCGCTCGAGCTGATGTTCGTGATCGAGAGCCGGTAGCCAGCTGCGCGCGCGGCAGACTCGATGGCCTGGATGCTCGTGGCCGGTCCGTAGTGCACCGTCTGACCCGCGAGAATGCCGATCGTACGCGAGCGGCTCGTGACGAGCGCGCGAGCCGCTTGATTGGGGCGGTACCCCAGTTCATCGATCGCGTCGCGCACGCGCTGCAAGGTTTCGGGCCGAATGCTCGGACTGTCGTTGAGCGCGCGGGAAACGGTCTGGTACGAAACGCCGGCCACGCGGGCCACATCACGGATGTTCGGCGCGCGAACCCGCTCGGGCTCAGCCGCGCGCCCTGCATCCGTGGTCATCATCGTCCGTTCCGCTCACGATGTGTACGTTCACATCGGCGCAACCATTATGCACGGCTGGGCGCACACCGGGCATGACGGCGACCGTCAGAGGCGCGAAAGCGACTGTTGCACGTCGGCGAGCAGGTCGTTGACGTCTTCGATGCCGACCGAGAGTCGGATGATGGCGTCGCTCACCTCAAGCTCGGTGCCGCGCACCGAGGCGTGGGTCATTTCGCTTGGGTAGTTGACGAGCGACTCGACGCCGCCGAGCGACTCGGCGAGGCTGAAGACGCGGAGGCCCTCGGCGAAGGCGCGCGCGGCGGCGGCGCCTCCCGCGAGCTCGAGCGAGAGCATCCCGCCGAAGCCTCTCATTTGACGCACGGCAAGCTCGTGCCCGGGGTGCTCCGGCAAGCCCGGGTAGTAGACCCGCGTGACGGCCGCGTGGCCGAGAACGGCCTCGGCGATCGCGTGCGCGTTGGCTGAGTGGCGATCCATGCGCACGGCAAGAGTCTTGATGCCGCGCGTCGTGAGCCAGGCATCCATCGGGCCCGACACAGCGCCCGCCGCGAACTGGTGAAACTGCACCTGTTCGGCAAGCTCGAGATCGTTCGTGACCACGGCGCCGCCGAGCACGTCGGAGTGACCACCGAGGTACTTCGTTGTCGAGTGCACCACCACGTCAGCACCCAGCACGAGCGGCTGCTGCAGATACGGCGTCGCGAAGGTGTTGTCGACGACGACGATCGCGCCGACCGCGTGCGCGATCTCGGCGAGCGCCGTGATGTCGGTGATCTTCATGAGCGGGTTGCTCGGAGTTTCCATCCACAGCACGCGCGGGCGCAGGGTTTCGAGGGCTTGGCGCGCGGCGTCGAGATCGTTCAGCTCGACGGTTGTCAGCCCCACCTGCCAGCGGCCGAAGATACGACGCACGAGTCGGTGTGTGCCGCCGTAAACGTCATTGCCCATCAGCACGTGGTCGCCGGGGCTCAACACCGCGCGCAGCAGAGCGTCTTCGGCGGCGAGGCCCGAGGCGAAGCTGAAGGCTTTCGCCCCTGACTCGAGCGAGGCGAGCTGCTCTTGCAACGCGTCGCGCGTGGGGTTGCCACCGCGGGCGTACTCATAGCCGCCGCGCAAGTCGCCGATAGAGCGCTGCACAAACGTCGACGTCAGGTAGACCGGCGGCGTGACCGCACCTGTCGTAGGGTCAAAGGCTTGCCCCGCGTGAATGGCGCGAGTGGCGAACCCCTGAAGAATGTGCGGGTCGTGGTCGGTCATGCGTGGCCTCCCGCAAGAGCGGTGATCAGATCGGTGCGCTGCAGAAGACCGACGGGGTTTCCGCCGTCGAGCACCATGAGTGTCTCGGGATGCTGACCGCCCGCCCCGCGGTCACCAAAGCGCTCGCCCGCAGCCTCGAGGCTCTCGTGTGCGCCAACGACGGGCATGCTCGGCCCCATCGCGGCCGTGATCGGATCGGCCGGAGTCACGGCGCCGGTGGCGAGCGCGCGCAGCAGCGTGCGGGCGTCGACCGCACCGATCACTTCGCCCAGCACGAGTGGTGGCTCGGCAGCGACCACCGGGAGCGACCCGGGGTGCGCCTCAAGGGCTGCCACCGCATCCGCCACCGTGTGCTCGCGGCGCAGGTGAGCGAGGTCGCGCGGCGGAGTGCCGAGCAGGTCGGCCACAGTCGGTGAGCCTTCGGGGTGCGTGAAACCGTGGCGACGCATCCAGCCGTCATTGAAGATCTTTCCGAGGTAGCCGCGGCCCCCATCGGGCAAGAGCACAACGACGATGTCATCGGGGCTGAGTTCGCGGGCCACCTCGAGGGCGCCGACGACGGCCATGCCGCACGAGCCGCCGACGAGGAGCCCCTCTTCGCGAGCGAGTCGCAGGGTCATGTCGAACGATTGCTGATCGCTCGCAGCGACAATGCGGTCGACGACGGCGGGGTCGTAGGCGGCCGGCCAGAAGTCTTCACCCACACCCTCAACGAGGTAGGGCCGACCCGTGCCGCCTGAATACACACTGCCGACGGGGTCAACGCCGATGATCTGCACGCGGCCGCGTGCGCGTTCCGCGCTTACCTCGCGCAAGAAGCGCCCCGTGCCCGTGATCGTGCCACCTGTGCCGACGCCCGCGACGAAGTGGGTGATGCGCGCCTCGGTGTCGCGCCATATCTCAGGGCCGGTGGTTTCGTAGTGGCTGAGCGGGCCGTTGGGGTTGGCGTACTGGTTGGGTTTGAAGGCACCGGGAATCTCGCGGGCGAGCCGGTCGGAGACGCTGTAGTACGACTCCGGGTCTTCGGGCGCGACCGCGGTCGGCGTCACCACAATCTCGGCCCCATAGGCCGTGAGCACATTGCGCTTGTCTTCGCCCACCTTGTCGGGCAGCACGAAGACGCAGCGGTAACCCCGCTGCTGGGCCACGAGCGCCAAACCGACACCCGTGTTGCCGCTCGTCGGCTCGACGATCGTGCCACCCGGCTTCAAGAGCCCCTCGCGTTCAGCGGCATCAAGGATGCGCGTGGCAATGCGGTCTTTCGACGAGCCGCCGGGGTTCAGGTATTCGACCTTCGCGAGCACGGTCGCCGCGATTCCCTCGGTGACGCGATTGAGGCGCACGAGCGGCGTATCGCCGATGAGATCAACGACAGATTCGGCGTACTTCATGGGCCGAATCTATCAGCGGCGCCGCTGGTTCTTTGGTCGTGATGAACACTGCTCTCAGCGTCTGCAGTGCGTAGTCTGAAACCCTGAATAGGGGAATGTGGTGTACCAATGACGCGTTCGCCTTCATGACTCGCTTGCGAGAACTACCTGTGCAGTATTCCCCTGCCCGCAGCACCCGACAGGAGCCCACCCCGTGGCCGACAACACCGCATCGACCGACGACCTCACCATCAAGCAGCAGCGCGAGAAGCGCCGCGCCGAGAAGGTCGCCGCCCTCAAGGCCAAGCAGGCCACCGAGAAGCGCAACCGCCGTATTGGCCTCGCGAGCGCCATCGTCGGTGGGGTAGCCGTCGTCGCCATCATTGTGGGCATTGTCGTGACCTCAGCGACTCCCCCGGTCGACCCCGCGACCATCGAGATCGAGGGTCTCGAGACCTTCGACGGGCTCGAGGCGCTGCACGTGCAGACCCCCGTTGACTACGAGATGAGCCCGCCGGCCGGTGGCCCGCACAACCCCACGTGGCTCAACTGCGGCATTTACGAACAGCCTGTCCCTGCGGAAAACGCCGTTCACTCGCTCGAGCACGGCGCTGTGTGGATCACGTATGACCCTGCCGTTGTCTCGGGCGCCGACCTCGACTCGCTGCGCTCACAAATGCCCCGCTCCTACATTGTCTTGTCTCCGTTTGATGGCTTGCAGGCGCCGGTCGTGGCCAGCGCCTGGGGCGTTCAAGTGGCTCTTGATGGCGTCGACGACCCGCGGCTGGGCGACTTCATCGTCAAGTACCGGCAGTCGCCCGATGCTCCCGAGCCGGGCGCGCTGTGCAGCCAGGCGCTCGACGCCCCCGGCAAGATCTCATGACGGCGAGCACGATCAGCGCGGCTCCGACGCTCAGCCGTACCCGGCTGATCGTCGTCGGCGCACTGCTCGTGCTTGTCGCCGTTGTCGTGGGCACCATCATCGGGCGCGTCACCGCGACCGGCGCAGCACCGGTTCCGAGTGAGTCGAGTGCCGAAGCAGGTTTCGCTCGCGACATGCAAGTGCACCACGGTCAGGCAATCGAGATGGCGCTGCTCGTTCGCGACCGCAGCGATGACCCAGAGATTCGATTGTTGGCACTCGACATCGCCACCGCACAAGCTCAACAGCAGGGGCAGATGTTCGCGTGGTTGGCAATGTGGGGCTTGCCGCAGACGTCAAGTGAACCCGAGATGGAATGGCTCTCACGGCCCGTCATCGACGGTTCGGCCGGACACGAGGGTCACGGCGGTCACACGCCCGGCGAGCCCATGCCCGGAGTCGCGAGTTTCGAGCAGATGCAGCAACTGCAGAACGCCACCGGCGTCGAGGCCGAACGCCTATTTCTTGAACTCATGATCGCGCACCACCAGGGTGGCGTCGAGATGGCCGAAGCCGTTCTCACCCGCAGTACCCAAGAGCAGGTGACCACGCTTGCGAACGGCATGGTCATGCTGCAGTCGAAAGAACTCGACTACATGGCCGAGCTACTGGCCGACCGGTCGTAATCGGCCGACTGCTGCTCGACCAGGCGGGCATACACCGCGCCGCGCGCGATGAGCTCGTTGTGCGTGCCGCTTTCAACGATGCGCCCGTGATCAACGACGTGGATGACATCGGCGGCACTCACGGTCGAGAGCCGGTGCGCGATCGCGATGGTCGTGCGCCCACGGCTTGCGGCGTCGAGAGCGCCCTGCACGATGCGCTCTGAGACAGAGTCGAGCGCACTCGTGGCCTCATCGAGAATGAGCACGGGAGGGTCTTTCAGAAGCACGCGCGCAATCGCGACGCGCTGCTTCTCGCCCCCCGACAGCCGGTATCCGCGCTCGCCGACGATGGTGTCGTAACGGTCGGGAAAACTCTCGATCGTCTCGTGGATGCTCGCGGCACGGCACGCGGCCTCGAGCTCCGCATCCGTCGCTCCGGGCTTCGCATACCGCAAATTCTCGGCAATCGTCGCGTGGAAGAGGTAGGTCTCTTGGCTCACGATGCCGATGCTCTCGATGAGGCTTTGCGCCCGCAGTGCCCGCACGTCGACGCCACCCACTTCGACGGCGCCGCCCGTCACGTCGTGCAAGCGCGGCACGAGATACGAGACCGTCGTCTTGCCCGCACCCGAGGGGCCGACAAACGCCACGAACTGGCCAGGCTCGACGGTGAACGACACGTGATCGAGCGTCGGCGCGCTGTCGTCGGGGGCGTCGGGGTAGCGAAACACGACATCGTCAAAACGGATGCGACCGAGCTGCGCGGGGTCGGGGTCGCGCGCGTCGGCGGCCTCGGTGATGCGCGGCTCGAGGTCGAGGTACTCGAAAATGCGCGCGAACAGCGCGCCGCTGGTCTGCAGATCAAGGGCCACGCGCATGAGCCCCATGAGCGGGTAGGTGAGGCGGGCCTGTACGGTCGTGAAGGCGACGATCGTGCCCGCCGTGACCGCAACATCCATCTGCATGAGCCATGCGGCGACCAGGTAGATGACTGCGGGGATCACCGAGAGAAACACGTTGACCGTCGCGAAGAACCACTGACCGCTCATCGAGAGCTGCACCTGGAGCCCGCGCTGCACGTCGTTCTCGGCCCTGTAGCGCTCGACCTCACTCTGCTGACGGAAGAAGCTCTTGGCGAGCAGAATGCCCGAGACGCTGAGTGCCTCGTGCGTGATGGCCGTCATGTCGCTCAACGACTCTTGTGTCTTCGTGGCGATGCGGGCGCGCACCTGGCCGACCCTGCGCTGCGCGACGACGAGCACCGGCAGAAGAACGATGGCGACGATCGTGAGTTGCCAGCTCAAGATGAGCATGGCGATCACGGCAGCAATGACCGTGACCGTATTGCCGATGACGCTCGAGACCGTGTTGCTCAGCACGCCCGCAACGCCGCCCACGTCGTTCTGCAAGCGCGACTGGATGATGCCGGTCTTGGTCCGTGTGAAGAAGCCGAGCTCCATCGACTGCAGGTGCGAAAAGAGGTGCACGCGCAATTGCGCCATGACGCTGTTGCCGACCGTCGCGGTGAGATAGGTCTGCCCGATGCCGATGCCCGCTGAGACGAGCCAGAGCACGAACATGGCGCTGACGAGTTGCAAGAGCACGGGCACGTTGGGCGTGCCCTCGGGCGGGAAGAGTCCGCGATCGAAGGCCTGCTGCGTCAGGAGAGGGGGAATCACGCTGAGGGCGGCAGACACCAGCACGAGGACGATCGTGATGATGAGGGCTGTGCGATGCGGGCGGAACAGCTTGGCGATGCGGGGCAGCAGGTCCGGGATGCGCGGCGCCTCCGCGTTCGCCGCCCGCTGAGCAGCGGCATCGCCACTCGACACGCGAGAACCCCGACGACCGCCACCCATACTCATGATCCGAGCCTAGGCCGGACCGCTGGGGTTCCGTCGGGAACCGGTTCCACAGCGGGGGCTCCTCAGCGTTACACTGACGCCACCGCACACCCGGCGCGTTCACGATCACGGGTGCCGCGCATCCACCGAACCGTCCAATGAAGGGCACGAGGCCATGAGCATCCTCGCCGATGTCGCCAGTATCGCGGGTGTCTCGAAGTCGACGGCCTCGCGAGCGCTCAGCGGCAGGGGCTACGTCTCGGCAGAGACTCGGCGTCGGGTCGAGCGCGCCGCGTCTGAGCTCGACTACGTGGTGTCGTCAACGGCCGCGAGCCTGGTGACGGGACGCACGCGCAACGTCAGCGTCGTCATCCCCTTCATCAACCGCTGGTATTTCGCGGAGGTGCTTGAAGGCATCGAAGCGGCGTTAATTCGCGCGGGCTACGACCTCACGCTCTACCGACTGCGGACCGATGACGAACTCCGACGGCGGGTCTTCGACTACTTTCTCGTGCGCAAGAGGGTTGACGCGGTCATCTCGGTTGCGATTGACCTGAGCCCCCACGAGGTGCACCTCTTGCAGTCGCTCGGTAAACCGCTCGTCGGCATCGGCGGGCGCATCGATGGCATTCCGACGCTCGCGATCGACGATGTTGAGACTGCACGGTTAGCGACCGCGCACCTGTTGGGTCTTGGACACCGTCGCATCATGCACGTCGGCGGAGACCAGAACGAGCAAATGGACTTTCGCGTGCACTCGCAGCGGTACACCGGATTCTCGACCGCGGTACGTGACGCGGGCATCACGATCGACGACGACTTCCGCGCCTCTGACTTTTCCATCGAAGGGGGATACGCCGTCGGGCTCGCCGTTTTGGGCGACCCGCTCACGCGGCCGACGGCGATCTTCGCCGGATGCGATGAGATCGGAATCGGCATCAGCCTGGCCGCGCGGCACCTCGGCATTAGTGTTCCCGCGGAGCTGTCGATCATCGGAATCGATGGGCACCCGCTCTCAGAGATATTCGGCCTCACGACGCTCGCGCAACAACCCGGAGTTCACGGGGCCCGAGCGGTCGAATTGCTCCTCACTCAGCTCGAACATGCCGCAGCCGTACCCCCCGACGAGCACGAGTTGATGCCCACAGTCGTCACTGTGCGCTCAAGCACGGCCCCGCCTCACGACCTCGAGCCGTAGGGCGAACGCACACGAGCCCCGCACCGACTCGCGTCGGGCGGGGCTCGTGAGGGTAATGCGGGTGACTACTTGAGGGTGACGGTCGCGCCGGCCTCTTCGAGCTGAGCCTTCGCCTTGTCGGCGGTCTCCTTGTTGACACCCTCGAGCACAACGCCCGGGGCGCCGTCAACGACGGCCTTGGCCTCGCCGAGGCCGAGGCTCGTGAGGGCGCGGACCTCCTTGATGACCTGGATCTTCTTTTCGCCAGCGGCCTCGAGGACGACGTCGAACGAGGTCTTCTCCTCGACCTCTTCGGCGGCAGCGGCGGGGCCGGCGGCAGCGGCGACCGCGACGGGCGCGGCGGCGGTGACCTCGAAGACCTCTTCGAACTTCTTGACGAACTCGCTGAGCTCGATGAGCGACAGCTCCTTGAACGCCTCGATGAGCTGGTCAGTAGTGAGCTTTGCCATGATGACTCCTTCTGGTTGTTTCGTGTCGTGAACCGGTCAGCTGAGGATCAGCTGCCGGACTCCTGCTTCTGCCGCAGCGCGTCAACAGCGCGAGCGGCCTGCGCCAGCGGCGCGTTGAACATGTACGCGGCACCGAAGAGCGAGGCCTTGACGGCGCCGGCAAGCTTCGCCAGCACCACCTCACGGCTCTCGAGCTCGGCGAGCTTCATGACCTCAGAGGCGTCGAGCGGCTTACCGTCGAAGTAGCCGCCCTTCACCACGAGGTTGGGGTTCGCCTTGGCGAAGTCACGCAATGCCTTGGCCACCGTCACGGGGTCACCGTGAACGAAGGCGAGGGCAGACGGGCCAGCGAGCATGTCATCGAGCGAGTCGATGCCTGCAGCGTTGGCCGAGATCTTGGTCAGCGTGTTCTTCACCACGGCGTACGACGCGTCAGCACGGATGTTCGCACGCAGCGTCTTCAGCTGCGCCACCGTGAGGCCGCGGTACTCGGTGAGCAGAACGGCGGTCGAGCTGGAGAAAAGTTCTGTCAGCTCGGCGACCGTTGCTTCCTTGTTCGCCATGGTGCTCCTCTTGATTGTGGTTGGTCTTGCCACGATCGCGCGGTGCTCGTGGGGAGCGTTCTGGTCGACACGTTCTGACCCACACACGACAAAAGGCTCATGCGCATGCGCACGAGCCTCTTCGCGCCACCTCTGTTCAGAGGGGCACGGGTTCAGTTCGGTACACCTGCGCGGGCCGTCGTGCGCTTCGTGAGAAGCGTGCGAACCTTCGGTTGCCGTGATCACGTTCAGACGAATCTGTTCGCACGCACGACAACAACCGGCGGTCTATGGCAAGTGGCCAGCATACGTCACGCGCAGGCACCGATGCAAAGCGAGCGGACGGTTTGCTAGCTGTGGTCGAGCCACGAGTGACTCGGCGCGTAGCCGAGGTCGCGTCGTGCGGCGTCAATCGAGAGCAGGGTTTCACGGCCCACAAGCGGTCGCGCGAGCGGAACATCCGCAAATTCACCGGCAACGAGCTCCGCCGAGTCGCGTCGCATGACGGTGTCGGCGGCCGCGATGATGTAGGTCGCGTAACCCGGACCGCGCGTCACGAGCGCGCGCTCGACCGCGTGGGCGCCATCACGGCGATCGATGTAGCCCCACAGATTCCATCGCCGCACGGCAGGGTCGTCTTGCCAAGTGTCGAAATCGGCATAGTCGTCGGGTGCCATGACGTTGCTGAACCGCAGACCCGTGATGGACAATCGTGGGTCGAGTCGGCACAGCTTTCGGCCCAGCTCTTCTTCAAGGTGCTTGCCGATGGCGTATACAAAGTTCGGGCGCGTCGGCTGCGACTCATCGATTGGCACCGCGGGTGGCGGCTCGTCGAGCGGCAGGCCCAGCAGCGTCTCGCTCGACGCGTGAACGATGCGGCTGATGCCCGCGCGGCGCGCACCTTGAAACACTGCGATCGACATCGCGAGATTGTCGTGCAGCAAGACCGTATCGGGGCGGATGCCCGGCGCCGGACTTGCCGCCAGATGCACCACCGCGTCGAGGCCGTCGTGGCGCTCTTCGACCCCCGCAAGGGCATCAAACACTTGACCCGCATCGGTGAGGTCAACCCGCACGAACCCCTCACCCGGGGCGCCGACGGCGTCGAGCCCGGTCACGGAGTGCCCGGCCTCGACTAAGTGGGAGACGACGGCCAGGCCGAGCTTGCCGGATGACCCGGTGACCGCGATGCGCATGCCGTCAGCCTAGGTGCTGGCGGGTGGGGCGACAGCAGCGCGGACCGCGGTCGACCGAGAAATCGGAAGACTCACGCGAAACACGGTTTCGCCCGGCCGCGACGACGCCACGACCTCTCCCCCGTGTGCTTGCACGACGGCGGCAACGATCGCGAGGCCGAGGCCCGTCGACCCCGTGGCGCGCGACCGCGAGGTGTCAGCGCGAGCAAATCGCTCGAAGAGCACCGGCTGCACCTCGGCCGGAATGCCCGGGCCAGTATCGGTGACGGTGATGATCGCGCGTCCTTCGAGAGTGCCGAGCGCCGCGGTGACGCGGGTTCCCTCCGGGGTGTGCACGCGGGCGTTGGCGAGGAGGTTCGCGACAACCTGGTGCAGGCGGTGTTGATCGCCCGCCGCGACCACAGCGGTTTCGGGCACGCGCACGACCCAGTCGTGGGCGGGCGAGGTTGCGCGAGCATCCGCCACGGCATCGGTGACCAGGGCGGCCAGGTCTACAGGGTCGTGACGCAGCTCGCGACCCTCATCCAGTCGGGCGAGCAGCAGCAGATCGTCGACGAGAGCCGACATGCGAACCGACTCGGATTCGATCCGCGAGAGGGCGTGCCGAATGTCGTCGGGCAGAGGCTGGCCACTGCGGCGCGTGAGCTCGCTGTAGCCGCGGATGGCCGCGAGAGGCGTGCGCAACTCATGGCTGGCGTCGGCGACGAACTGCCGCACCTTCTGCTCGCTCGCCTGACGCGAGTCGAACGCGCTCTGCACGTGGTCGAGCATGCGCGTAAAGGCGACGCCGAGCTGGCCGACTTCCGTGTTCGGATCGGTGTCGAGCACCGGCAACTGATCGGCGAGCGCTACCGTGCCGCGATCGAGCGGCAGCGTTGTAACGGCGGTAGCTGCCTCGCGCACGCGCGTGAGCGGGAAATAGCTCTAGGAATTCCATAAAAAAGGTCGAGATTAGTTCCTTGAAGTTCTGATCGTGGCTAATCGCTTCCTCTTGGTTCTGGGTTGTTTTTAA
>JAYUKK010000169.1:0-3364 GCA_043764515.1 Microbacterium sp. | reverse complement strand
ACGGCATCACGACCGAGCGAGCGCGCGCCGAGGGCCGACCCGCCGCCGAGGTCGTGGCCGAGATCGTCGATGAGCTGCGCTCCCAGCTGAGTGCGGGGCTCCCCGTCGTGGTCTACAACGCCCCCTACGACCTGTCGCTGCTGCGTTTCGAAGCCGAACGGCACAGCGTCGCGCCTCTCGTCGACCCGGCTCCTGTCATTGACCCTCTCGTTATCGACAAGGCCGTCGACCGATACCGCAAGGGCAAGCGCACGCTCGAGGCGGCCGCCGCCCACTACGGAGTCTCTCTCGATGGCGCGCATGACGCCGGCGTCGACGCGATCGCGGCCGGGCACGTGGCCCGCGCGATCGTTGACGCGCACGCCGACAAGCTGCCCGCGACACTCAACGACCTCCACGCGCAACAGGCCGTGTGGCACGAGCAACAGGCGTCGAGCTTCGAGGACTACATGCGCACGCAGCGCGACCAGCACTTCACGGCTGACCGCGGGTGGCCTGTTCGCGACTAGCTCTCGTTACGCAACGATGAGGGGCCCCGCCGAATCGGCGGGGCCCCTCATCGTGAGTCATCGGCTGACTAGTTGCCGAAGCCCTTGAAGCGCTGGTTGAACTTCTCGACGCGACCGGCCGAGTCCATGATGCGCTGCTTGCCCGTGTAGAACGGGTGCGACGCCGACGAGATTTCGACGTCGATGACCGGGTAGGTCACACCGTCAAGGTCGATGGTCTTCTGGCTCGTCACAGTCGAACGCGTGAGGAACGTCTCGCCCGACGCGAGGTCGCGGAACACGACGGCGGCGTACTCGGGGTGGATGTCAGTCTTCATGAGCGGATTCCTTGGAAGTGTGTGGTGAGCGCAGCCGATCCAGTGCGCAGCGACGGGCCACGAGGCCCAGCGGTCAAGAATAGCAGAGGCGGCGCGTTGCCAACGTGTCAGGCAGCCCGCGCGGCGAAGCGAGCGCCGTCGCGCGTCACGACGAGCCCGAGCCCAAAGGCGGCGGTGAGGTTCTCACTCGTGATCACGTCGGCAAGAGGCCCCGCACTAGCAATTGCTCCCCCGCGCAACAGCATCGCGTGGGTGAACCCCGCGGGAATCTCTTCGACGTGGTGGGTGACCATCACCATGGCCGGTGAGCTCGGCTCGCTCGCGTAGGCACCGAGCAACTGCAGGAGTTCTTCGCGTGCGCCGAGGTCGAGGCTCGCGGCCGGCTCGTCGAGCAGCAGCAACTCGGGGTCGGTCATGATCGCCCTCGCGATTTGCACGCGCTTCTGCTCGCCATCGCTCAAGGTGCCGAAGAGCCGGTCTTCGAACCCCTCGAGGTGCCACTCGCGCAGCACGCGCTGGGCGCGGCGAACATCCACCTCGTCGTAGTCCTCATTCCAGCGGCCGGTGACCGAGTACGACGCCGTCATGACGACGTCGAGCGTGCGCTCATTGCCCGGGATGCGCCGCGCGAGTGCCGTCGACGCGAAACCGATGCGCGGCCGCAGCTCGAACACATCGGTCGCCCCCAGTTGCTCGTCGAGTACCGTCGCTCGCCCCGAGCTCGGGTGCATGAACGACGCCGCGACCTGCAGCATCGTCGTTTTGCCCGCGCCGTTGGGCCCGAGTACGACCCAGCGTTCGTCAGAATTCACCTGCCACGTCACGTGGCTCAGAATGGTGTTGCCGTCACGGGTGAGAGATACATCGTCGAACTTGAGAACGCTGGCCATGGTGTCTCCAGCCTAGAGCAGGCTGCGATACAGCTCGGTCGTGCGGGCGGCGATGCTGTCCCACGAAAACATCTTTTCGGCGCGCTCTCGGCCGGCCGCACCCATCGCGAGCGCGGCATCCGGATCACTGACAACCTCGGTGAGAATCGCGGCCAAGTCGGCGATGAACGTCTCGGGGTCGAGCGGCGTGCCTGAACCGTCGTTGACCTGGTCGATCGGCACGAGGCGGCCCGTCACGCCGTCGTCGACCACCTCCGGAATTCCTCCGGTGTTCGTGCCCACGACGGCCACGCCGCACGCCATCGCCTCGAGGTTGACGATGCCGAGGGGTTCGTAGACGCTCGGGCAGACAAAGGTCGTCGCGGCCGAGAGAACTGCAGACAGCTCGAGAGGCGAGAGAATGCGCTCAATCCAGACGACGCCCGTGCGCTCGGTTTGCAGGGCCGCCACGCCGTGCTGCACTTCGCGCAGAATCTCAGGGGTATCGGGCGCCCCAGCGCACAGGATGAGCTGCACCTCCGGCGGAAGCCGACGTGCGGCTTCCAGCAGGTATGGCAAGCCCTTCTGACGCGTGATGCGGCCCACGAACACGACCGACGGTCGATCGGGATCGATCCCCAGTGCTCGCACCGCGTCGTGATCGATCGTCCGCTGCCAGCGCTCAAGATCAATTCCGTTGTGGATGACGCTCACGCGCGACTCGTCGATGTCGGGGTAGCAGCGCAGGATGTCGCGACGCATGCCGTCGCTCACCGCGATCACCGCATCCGCCGATTCAAACGCGGTCTTCTCGATCCATCGCGAGATGCGGTAGCCGCCGCCCAACTGCTCGGCCTTCCACGGACGCAGCGGCTCGAGGCTGTGGGCCGTCACGACGTGCGGGATGCCGTGCAGCAGTTGCGCGAGATGCCCCGCGGCGTTTGCGTACCAGGTGTGCGAGTGCACGAGGTCGGCACCGTCCACGTCGTCAGCGATCGCCAGGTCAACACCGAGCGTGGCGAGGGCGGGATTGGCCGAGCTCAGCGCACCGGGAACAAGATAGGCATGCGTGTTCGCCTCGTTGCGCGGCGCACCGAAACACCGCACGCGAACGTCGAGTTCTTCGCGCAGAGCGCGCACGAGTTCGGCGACATGCACCCCCGCTCCCCCGTAGACCTCGGGCGGATACTCACGGCTAATCACGTCGACGCGCATGCCGATGACGCTAGTACAGGCGAGCCGCTATGACGTCACCCTTCGCTCGCCTAGGGTTGGGCCATGTCGACTCCCAAGATCTTCGGAATCGTGCTCGCCGGCGGCGAAGGCAAGCGACTCATGCCCCTCACTGTCGACCGCGCCAAGCC
Organism: Microbacterium sp.; assembly: GCA_043764515.1. Classification (GTDB taxonomy): domain Bacteria; phylum Actinomycetota; class Actinomycetes; order Actinomycetales; family Microbacteriaceae; genus Microcella. The sequence goes on along the minus strand of JAYUKK010000169.1, from coordinate 305 downwards.
TGCTGTTCCCTTCGCGGGCGGCTATCGACTCATCGACTTCGCGTTGTCGAACCTCATCAACTCGGGGATGCGCCAGCTCGTCGTGCTCACGCAGTACAAGAGCCATTCGCTCGACCGTCATGTGTCGCAGACCTGGCGCTTGAGCGGCATGCTCAACGCCTATGTCGCTTCGGTGCCGGCACAACAGCGACTCGGTAAGCGGTGGTTCTCTGGCTCCGCTGATGCGATTCTGCAGAGCCTCAACCTCATCCGTGACGAAAAGCCCGACATCGTCGTGGGGGGGGGGGGGGCCCCCCGGGCCACCC
>JAYUKK010000168.1:0-11848 GCA_043764515.1 Microbacterium sp. | reverse complement strand
CCGCCTTGAGCATGAACGCGCGGTCGCACGCGTCGAGCGCCTCGCCGTGCCAAATGTTGATCTCGTACTGACTCGGGCTGAACTCGTGGTTGCCCGCGAAGACGCCGATGCGCAACTGGTCGAGCATGCGCAGCAAGTGCAAGAAGGTGCCCTTGGGGTCAACCGTGGCGCCCGTCGTGTAGACGCGGCCGGGCTGCGTGAGAGCGCGCGAGAAGCCGCCCTCGGGGTCGCGGTCGGCGATGTAGAACTCGAGCTCGGGGCCCACAAGCGGGGTGTAGCCGAGCTTCGCGTACTCGCCCATCATGCGTTCCAGCAGTACGCGCGGCGAGAGCGGGCTGGGGGTGCCGTCGGGGTTGTTCGCGCCCGCGACGACGAAGGCCACGCCGGGCTCCCACGGCAGCGCGCGCCAGCTGCCCGGAACGATTTGGCTAATGAAGTCTTCGAGCCCGTTGCTCAGCACGTCGGCGCCGTCGAGCACCCCACCCTGCGTCGTCGTCACCCACACGCCCTGGCAGAACGCCGGGCCCCCGTGGCTGATCTTGTCGAGCTCGCTCACGAGCAGGTCTTTCGACCGCACGGTGCCGATGATGTCGGCGTAGATGACGCGCAACACGTCGATCTTGGCCGAGAGCAGCTCGCTCTGCAGGGCGGAAAGGCTGTGGCTCATGTGCGACTCCTTCGTGGCACTCGTGGGGTTCGATTCGAAATCGTTCGGACTCAAACGAGATAGTAGACTATGGGCCGACTCGATGGGGAGGCCCGATGCGCGTTCTGTTTGTGCAACACGATCATGTGAGCCCGCTCGGGCCCGTGGGCGAACGATTCGCCCACCACGGCTTCGAGATTGACACGCACCTCGTCGTTCCTGAGTCTGCCTTCTCTGAGCCCAACATCACCACTGATTTTCCTTCTTCGGGTGACTACGACGTGCTCGTTCCCCTCGGCGCCCCCTGGGGCGCATGGGATGACGCGTGCATTGGCAACTGGCTCGTGCCCGAAATCGCGTGGTTGCGTGACGCCGTCGAGAACGGGATGCCCGTGCTCGGCATTTGCTTCGGCGGCCAGCTGCTCGCCCGCGCGCTCGGCGGCACGGTGGCGCCCGCACCCCGAGCGGAAATCGGCTGGACCTCGGTGTGGAGCGACCGCCCCACTCTCGTCGCCGAAGGCCCGTGGTTTCAGTTCCACTACGACCGCTGGACCGTGCCGCCCGGAGCCGTCGAGATCGCGCGCACGCCCGCGGCCTCTCAAGCCTTCGTCGTGGGCCGCTCGCTCGCCGTGCAGTTTCACCCCGAGCTCGACCCTGCGGGCTTGCAGGGGTGGCTGGACTGGGGTGGGGCATCCAAGGTCCGCGACAACGGCGACAACCCTGAGGTCATGCTCGCGCAGACGCGCGCGTTCGAGGCGGCTGCGCGCGAGCGCACGTTCGCGCTCGTCGACGCCTTCTTGACTGACGTCGCCGAGCTCCTCCCCCGCCGCTAAGGGTCAGGCCACGCGCACCGGCATGCGCTTGATGCCGTGCACAAAGTTGCTGCGCAGGTAGTCGAGGTCTCCGGCGTGCTCGAGCGAGACATCACGCGTGAGCAGGTCTTCGAACATGATGCGCAACTCGATTCGGGCGAGCGCGTTGCCAAGGCACATGTGCGGGCCACCGCGGCCGAATGACATGTGCTCGTTGGGGTTGCGCGTCACGTCGAAACGGTAGGGCTCGTCGAAGACGGCCGAGTCGCGGTTGCCCGAGGCGAACCACACGACGACCTTCTCGCCCTCGCTGATCTGCGTGCCCGAGAACTCGACGTCCTTCGTTGCCGTGCGACGGAAGTGGTAGACGGGCGAGGCGTAGCGCAAGAACTCTTCTACGGCCCAGGGAATGAGCGAGGGGTCGTTGCGCAAGATCTCAAGCTGCGAGGGGTTGTTGAGAAGGTTGTTCATCGAGTGCGTGATCGTGTGGCGCGTGGTCTCGTTGCCGGCCACGACGAGCAGCAAGAAGTTGGTGTTGAACTCGTGCTCGCTCAGTTGCTGGCCGTCGCTCGGAACGCCGTCGGCGAGCAGCGTGATGAGGTCGGTGCCGCCCTTGCCGCGACGCTCGGCCGCGAGGTGCTTGCCGTACTCGTAGACCTCGATCGCGGCGGGCGAGCGGAACGGCACGTGCTTGAATTCGTCGCTGTCGGCCGAGCCGATAAGCACATCGGCGTGCTCGGGGTCGGTGTTGCCCACCATGCGGTTGCCCCACTCGATGAGCTGGCCGGTGTCGCTGTCGGGCACACCCAGCAGCCGCGCGAGCACTCGGATCGGGAAGTCGGCGCTCACCTCGTCGACAAAGTCGAACTCTTTCTTCGCGAGCGCAGCATCCAGAGTCTTCGCGGTGATACCCCGCAAGAAGGTCTCGTACTTGGCGACGGCCTGCGGGGTGAACTCACCCTGCAGCATGCGACGCAGCGCGCGGTGACGCAGCCCATCGGTCTCGAGCAGCGAACGGCGCTGGTCTTGCATGGCCGGCTCGACCTCTTCGAGGTTCGTGAACTTGGTCGAGGTGAAGGTCTCGGTGTCGCGCAAGATGCGCACGATGTCTTGGTAGCGCGTTGCCGACCAGAAGCCGCTGCTCGGCGCCTCTTCGACCGAGTAGTGCAGACCGGGCGTTGCCCGCAACTCGTCGAGCACGCCCCACGGCGCACCCTTCGCGAACAGATCGAGATCGGCGAGGGAGAGGTCTGTCGTCGTCGACATGGGGCGCCTTCTTTCAGGGGAAGAGATTTGTTCGGATGCTAACGAACTTCGGCGCGCGAGTCGAGCCTCAGGGCCGTTTCGCCTGTCATGGGTGAGGATGGAGGGCGCGCGAATCGCGCGCGAAGGAGGGAACCATGCCGAGTCCGCACACGCTGGCCGAGACCGAAGAGCGCGTCGCCGGAAAGCTCGGCGCCCTGCCCCTCGACTTCGAGGCGATGGCCGTGGTCTCGAACCTCTTTCGTGCTGCGAACGCCACCCGAAACTATCTCGAGCGCAGCGTGCTCTCGGCCACGGGCCTGTCGTGGACAGCGTTCGTCGTGCTCTGGGTCACATGGATCTGGGAGCCCATCGAGACTCGCCAAATCGCCGACGAGGGCGGCTTCTCGAAGGCAACCCTCACGGGCGTGCTCGGCACGCTCGAAACCAAGGGCTACCTGCAGCGCGAGCGCAGCGAGAAAGATGGCCGGCTCGTCAACGTCACCATGACCCCCGCGGGCCGCGAGCTTATGAGCACGCTGTTTCCGACGTTCAACGCCCACGAGCAGACGATCACCTCGAGCCTCGACCCCGCGCGACGCGGCGAGCTCGCCGACATGCTGCGCGCGATTACGCAGGTCGCCGAGGGGCAGCGGTAGGGCATCCGGCTCAGGATGCTCGCGCGCGTTCGTCGCCAGGCCTACCGCTCGACGCCCCGCGTCAGTTAGTATCGCGGCAGTCGTTCGCATCCGAACGACCAGCGACAGCAAAGGAGCCGCCGGCGTGCATCACGTTGACTTGGCCGGACTGACCATCGATACGCGGCACTACATCGGCGGCGAACGCGTCGCGAGCGCCGAAACGTTCGAGAGCATCTCGCCCATCGATGGCGCCGTGCTCGCCCACATCGCCCGCGGTGGTGCCGCCGAAGTGGATGCGGCGGTCGCCGCAGCACGCGCAGCCTTCCCCGGGTGGCGCGACCTCGGCCCCCGTGGTCGCGGCGAGATCTTGCACCGCCTAGCCGACCTCGTCGAGGCCAACGTCGAAGGGCTTTCGCAGCTCGAGACCCTCGACAACGGTTCGCTCTTGCGCAGCCACCGTCGGGGCGTCATGCCGCGCGTGGCCATGAACATTCGCTTCTTCGCCGACTGGGCGATGAACGAGCTGCACCACCCGGTGTGGCAGACCCGTGGCCACGACAACGTCGTGAGCTGGGACCCGAGCGGTGTTGCCGCGATCATCACGCCGTGGAACGCCCCGCTCATGCTCACCACCTGGCGCATTGGCCCGGCCCTCGCCGCCGGCGACACCGTGGTGCTCAAGCCCGCCGAGTGGACGCCGCTCAGCGCGAGCTACTTTGCCGACCTGTGCGCGCAAGCAGGTATGCCCGCGGGCGTGTTCAACGTCGTGCAGGGCTTCGGTGCCGAGGCCGGCGCGGCTCTCGTCGCGCATCCCGGCATCGCCCGCATCGCGTTCACGGGCTCGGTGCCCACGGCGAAGTCGATCGCCCGCGCCGCGGCCGAGAACCTCACGCCGGTGAGCTTCGAGCTCGGCGGCAAGAGCCCGCTCATCGTGACCGACGATGCCGACCTCGATATCGCGGTCGACATCGCGATCGAGCAATACGACAACGCCGGCCAGGTGTGCCTCTCGGGCACGCGCTTGCTCGTGCACGACAGCATCGCCGACGAGTTCTCCGCGCGATTCGCCGAACGCGCCGCGGCCATTGTGCAGGGCGACCCGCGCGATGAGGCGACGCAGATCGGGCCGCAGATTCACCAGGTTCACCTCGATCGAGTCGCCGGATTCGTCGAACGAGCCACCGCCGAGGGCGCCCGCGTGGTCGTGGGGGGCGGCCGCAACGACGCCCTCGGTGGGTTGTACTTCTCTCCCACGCTGCTGACCGGTGCGAAGGTCGGAAGCGAGATTCTCACCGCCGAGGTCTTCGGCCCCGTGCTGACGATGCAGACCTTCTCGACCGACGAGGAGGCCGTCGACGTGGCCAACGCGACCGAGTATGGCCTGGCCGCGGTCGTCGTGTGCGGCAACCGCGATCGCGCCGAGCGCATCACGAAGAACCTCGTCGCGGGCACCATTTGGGTCAACTGCTTCTTTGTGCGCGACCTTGCCGCGCCGTTCGGCGGCAGCAAGAAGAGCGGAATCGGCCGCGAAGGCGGCGTGTGGTCATTCGACTTCTACGCCGACGTCAAGAACACCGTCTACGCACCCGCAGGGTGGAAGGAGTAAGTCATGGGAAAAGTTGTCGGCGCCGCGATGCTCGCGCACGTGCCCACCATCATGCTGCCGCAAGACGTGCGGTACGACCTCAACGGTGGCAAAGAGATCAGCCTCGTTCCGGGGCTCAAGCGCTTTCGCACCGAGGTCATGGAGACCCTCGACTACGACACCGTCGTCGTGCTCGACTCACACTGGGCGACGACCGTCGAGTTCGTTATCAGCGCGCAAGCCGAACGTTCGGGTCTCTTCACGAGCGAAGAGCTTCCGCGAGGGATGTCGCAGATTCCCTACGCGTTCAAGGGTGACCCCGAACTCGCCAATGCCGTGGCCAACTACGACGAGAAGAACGGAACGTGGGTCACGCCCATCAGCGACCCGCACTTGCCGATCTTCTACGCGACGGTCAACCTGTGGCACTACCTCGGCCGCGGGCTCGACAAGCGCTGGGTGAGCCTCTCGGTCTGCCAGACGGCGACGACCGACGACTTCTTGCGGGCGGGCCGCGCTCTTGGCGAGGCCATTCGCGACAGCGACCGCAAGGTGCTGCTGCTCGCTTCGGGCGCTCTCTCGCACACGTTCCACAAGCTGCGTGACCTGCGCAAGCACGAAGCGAGCGACCCGAAGCACATCTACAGCGACGGTGCCCGCCTCGCCGACCTCGAGCGCATTGAGTGGATGAAAGCCGGCGACCACAAGCGCATTCTCGACACGATGCCCGAGTTCAAGAAATTCAAGCCCGAAGCCAACTTCAGCCACTGGTTGCAGATGGCCGGCGCGACGGGCGAAGAAGCCAACACCGCTCGCGGAGTCATGTACTCCGAGTACGAGAACTCGATCGGTACGGGCCAAGTGCACGTGTACTTCCCCGAACCCGAGGGCGGATTCCCCCTGCCGAAAGATGTGACGCTCTCGCGTGACGACTCTGAAGACGTGAGCGCCGCATGACCGAGTACCGGCGCATTCTGCTCGACGGGTCGGCCGTGCAGGTGGTGCGGCACGGCGACGAGTTGCGAGCATCCGACGGCCGCACGGTCGGGGTCGACGAGGCTATTCACTTGCCGCCCAGCGAGCCGACCAAGATCATCGCGGTGCACTTGAACTACCCGAGCCGCAGCGACGAGTTCATGACCAAGCTGCCGCCCGCGCCCACGTACTTTCACAAGCCCATCACGGCGCTCAACAGCCACAAGGGCGCCGTCGTGCGACCCGCGGGCCTCAAGTGGCTCAACTACGAGGGCGAAATCGTCATCGTCATCGGGCGCACGTGCCGCAACGTCTCTCCGGCCGAGGCGGGCGACTATATCGCCGGCTACTCGGTGGGCAACGACTACGGCCTGCACGATTTCCGCGACACGGATGCTGGCTCGATGTTGCGCGTCAAGGGCAGCGACACGCTTGCCCCCGTGGGGCCGGGTCTCGTCACCGATTGGGACTTCCGCGGCAAGACCATCCGCACTCTCGTCAACGGAAAGGTCGTGCAAGAAGACGCGACCGACACCATGGAGTGGGACATGCACTACTTGGTGGCCGACCTCGCCCGCACGATCACCCTCGTACCGGGCGACATGATCTACTCCGGCACACCCGCGAACTCGCGGCCCGTGCAGCCTGGCGACATCGTGGAGGTTGAGGTCGACGGTCTCGGCCGCCTCACGAATACGATCGTCGAGGGGCCCGAGCCGATTCGCACCGACGTTGGTGCTCAGCCGACGTCGAGCGAAGAAGTGGTCTCGACGGCTCTCGGCGGCGACTGGGAGTTCCGCGGCATTCGCACCCCCTCCAACGACCTGTACCCGTCCCGCCTCAACGATTAAGGAACCGCGCATGATTCGCATCGACGTCGACATGAACAAGTGCCAGCACTACGGTCAGTGCGTCTTCGAGGCCCCCGAGGTCTTTCAGTTGAACGCCGACGACAAGCTCGAATACGTGGCCGAGGCCCCGGACGAGATGCTCGCCGACCTCGAGGCCGCGGCCGACGTGTGCCCGATGCAGGCCATTCTCATCACGCGGGCCTAATTCTGTGGATGCCCCGCTGCTGATCGTCGGAGCCTCGATGGCGGGCCTGCGCACCGCCGAAGGCGCGCGGCGCGCCGGCTATACGGGGCCCATCGAGTTTCTGGGCGCCGAAGCGCACGCGCCGTACAACCGGCCCCCTCTCTCGAAAGAGTTGCTGCAGACCGAAGGGCATGGGCACGCCGAGGTCGCGTTTCCCATCCGCTCGGCGCTCGAAGAGGGTGTCTCGTGGGTGCTCGGACGCGCGGCGGTGTCGCTCGACGCCGAGCGGCGCGTGGTCGTCGACGATGCTGGCGACGAGCATCCATACAGCGCACTCGTGATCGCGACCGGCCTACGACCCAAGCCGTTGCCGATCGACGATCACGGACTCGGCGGCATTCACGTGCTGCGCACGCTCGACGACGCTGTCGCTCTGCGCGACGTACTGCGGCCCGGGGCGAACGTCGTCATTCTCGGCTCAGGGTTCGTCGGCTGCGAGATCGCGGCGACGGCGGCGAAGAACGGCGCGACGGTCTCGGTCGTGACGCAGAGCCGTGTGCCGCTGCAGCGCGCGCTCGGCTCGTTGCTGGGCGCCGAAATGCGGCGACGTCATGAAGCCCACGGCGTGCGGTTCTTCACGGGCGAGTCGCTCTTCGGGCTTGTCGGCGACCCGGGCGTTGAGCGCGTGATTCTGACGAGCGGCGTCATGCTCGAGTGTGACGTGCTCGTGGTTGCCGTGGGAAGCGACCCCAACACCGAGTGGTTGGCCTCGTCGGGGCTCGACGTTTCTGACGGTGTGCTCGTCGATGCGGGGCTGCGCGCTGTCGACACCGATGGGGTCGTGCGCCCCGACATCTTCGCCGTAGGCGATGTGGCGCGCTACGCCAACCCGCTGTTCGATGACGTTGCCCGCCGCGTCGAGCACTGGAACCTGCCGACGGAAACCGGCAAACGCGCCGGGCAGCTCACCGCCGCGCACCTCGCGGGCGACGACTGCGAGCCCCTCGTGGCCGCCGGATTCGCCCCGCTGCCCTCGTTTTGGAGCGACCAGTACGACGCCCACGTTCTCGCCTTCGGCATGACCTACCTGGCCGACCGCAGCGAGCTCGTCGTGGGCTCGGTGGACGACGAGTGCGTGGTCGAGTACTACCGGGGAGACGAGCTCGTCGGCGTCTGTGGCATCGGGATGCGCAGCGCCGTCCAGGCCTACCGCACGCGCTTCGCGGTCCCCTCCCCCACGCCTTAGGCCGCGAAGGCCTCCCGGCCCCAGCCCGCGCGCATTTCTTGTGTGAAGCCGCGTTGACATCAAACCGGCTTCACACAAGAAAGTACCGGGGCCTCTGCGGGCAGGCGATGACGTCGAGAGCTGACGTGACGACGAGAGCATGAGGGCGACGGCTCAACGAGGCCTGGGGCGTCGTGCCGCGCCAGGGCTGTGTGCCGCCGGCGGCACATGCCGCGAACGGCACACAGGCTGCGCGGAAACGCCCGCCCGCGGGCACCGCGATCGCGCGCAAAGCGCGCAGGCTAGGCGCCGCCGACGGCCGCGCGCCAGAGGGCGCGCAACTCGGCCTCGTCGGGCAGGGTCGCCGGTCGCAGCTCAGCGTCGTCCGCCACGAAGTAGAAGGCGGCAGAGACGGCCTCGAGGGGCATCCCCGCCCAGCGCGCGTACGCGAGCCGGTAGAGGGCAAGCTGCAGCTCTTTCGCCGCCCGATCGGCATCGTCGCGCGGCGCCTTGCCCGTCTTCCAATCGACGATCTCGACCGTGGCCGGCCGACGCGCCGACCCTGGTCCGCCCGAACCGTCGCGCACGGCGTCGAAGTCGGGGTCGGTCGAGTACACGGCGTCGATCTTGCAGATTAGAATGCGCCCCTCAAAGGGCAGGTGCAGTTCACGCTCAACATCGATCGGGGTGCGCGTGGCCCAGGCCGAGCGCTCAAAGGTTGCCTGCAACGCGAGCAGCGCATCCGCATCGATGCCGTCGGCCGCCCCGCCACCGGCAACAGAGCCCATGACTGCACCCGCGAGCCCGCCGAGGCCCACGTCGAACTCAGCGTCGAGGCCGTCGACCGTGTCGGGCAGGTTTGCCATGCCGTACCGCTGCTCGACCCACCGGTGAAACACCGTGCCGAGTCGCGTCGCGCGGTACGGCCGCTGGGGCATGGGTCGACGCAAACGCTCGGCAACCTCGGCCGAAGCAGTGATGAAGTCTTTGAACGACGAAGCCGGAACCCGTAAGGGCACCGTGACACGACCGCTGGCGGCGAGCCGTTCAGCCCGCTCGGCGAGCAGCAGGTCGATTTCACGCTGCCAGCCGCGGCGGTCGTCGCCCCGCACCGTTGGGTCGGCAGCCCGCACGCGCACGGCCGCAGCCACGACGCTCGCGCGGCGCACACCAAAGGGGTCGATCGGCCACCACGGCTCATCGCTGCTGTCGTCGACCACGGGGTTGACATCACTCTGCGGAGCATCGGGCAGAGGGGCGATGATGCCCCGCGCGACCAGCGGCGCGAGAAAAGCGCTCGGCCCTCGTGGTTGAGATTGCGTGGCCCAGAACGAGCCCGTCAACAGCAGTCGATGACGGGCACGCGTCATCGCGACGTAGGCCAGCCGCCGCTCCTCGCGTTCGAGATGCGCGCCGACCTCGTCGCTGAACACTGCCCGGCGTTCGAGCAGCTCTTTGCGGGTCTCGGCAGAACGCCAGGCGAACACGGGCAACTCGTCGGCATCACCGCGCAATTCGTAGGGCAGCACGCCGAGGCGCAACCACCCCACCGTTCCGTCGCGGGGCTTGCTCGGCAGCTCATCGGCGACCAAGCGCGGCACGACGACGTGATCCCACTCCAGGCCCTTCGACCCGTGAATCGTCAGCACCTGCACCGTGCCGGGCTCGGCATCCTCTGACCGCGGTGACAGGTTGTCGCGCCACTCGGCCTCGCGCAACCAGCCGAGAAAACCCCCCAACGTGGCGTGGTCAGCGAGAGCGAGGTACCCGTCGAGTGCCTCGAAGAATGCCTCGCGGGGCGCCTCACCCATCGACCGCGCGGGGTTCGCCGCGACTTCAATGTCGAGCATGAGGTCGTGCTCGACCGACACCACGAGGTCGGGCAGATCGAGAGCCGTGCGGGTGCGCAGGGTCGCAAACAAGCGCCCCGCATCCCGAAGCCGGTCGAGGCCCACGGCGGTGAGGCCCTGCAACTGCGAGTGCCCGTCGGGCGCCGTCGCAACGAAGTCGAGCGCGTCGACGAGCGACACCCCATCGGTGCGGGCGACGGATGCGCGCAGGCGCGCCTTTACTTCGTCGCTGAAGGCGCGTTGCGCAAGGTCACGGTCGCGCAGCCATGAGGCGATGCGGCTGAGCGCGTGGAGGTCGGCCACGCCGATGCGCCAGCGCGGGCCCGCAAGGAGGCGCACGAGCTCGGTGCCCGCGGCCGGGTCGTCGACCACCGAAAGGGCACAGACGAGATCAGCGATCTCGGGTTGCTCGAGCAGCCCACCGATGCCGAGCACGTGCACGGGAACTTTCGCTTCGCGCAGTGCCGCGAGAAAGACTGGCTGGGTCGTGCGATTACGCATGAGCAAAGCGGCGCTCGCGCGGAGGGGGCGACCCTCGGCGTCGACCGCGCCCAGAGCACTGCCCGGCGGCGGCTCGGCGACCCGTTCGGCAAGCCAGGCCGCCACCGCGTGTGCTTCGTCGTGCAGGGTCTCCTCGAACATCACGTCGATGGGCTCGCTGCTCGCGACTGGCGAGGGATGCAAGGTCGCGACCGCGACTCCCCCGCGGGCCGTGAGCGGCACGACCAGCTCATTGGCGGCCGCAAGAATGACGGTGCCGTTGCGCCACGAGGTGCTGAGCGAATACCGGCCCACGGTCTCGCCGCCCGCGCTCGTGAAGCGCCGGGCAAAGTCGTCGAGGTTGGAGGCACTCGCGCCGCGCCATCCGTAAATCGACTGATGCGGGTCGCCCACGGCCATCACCGGCGTGCCTCCGAACAACTCGGCGAGCAGCCAGGTTTGCGCCACGTTGGTGTCTTGATACTCGTCGAGCAAGACCACCCGGTAGCGGTCGCGCACCTGCTCGGCGACCGAGGCGTGATGCCGCACGATCGTCAGCGCGAGGCTCACCTGATCGGCGAACTCGACATAGCCGTCGCGCTGCTTGACGTGCTGCAATCGCTCAACGAGATCGACGATGGGCAGCGTCGCCCCCAGCGCCATGAGTTTCTCGAAATCGGAGCGTCGTTCGAAACGATCGCCGAGGGGCAGCTCACCCACGCTCAAAAACTCGGTGACGACGCGACGAACGTCGGCGATGTCGGCATCGTGCTCGGCCACGGCGTGAGCGAGTTGCAGCACCGTCGCGGTGATCTTGTCGACACTGAGGTCGAGCTCGGCCAATCGCTCGTCGCGCGAGGTCGCCACCAGTTCGCGGGCGAGTTGCCACGCGCTCGCGTCGCGCAACACGACCCCGTCGGGGTCACGCCCGATCAGCACGGCGTGGTCGCGATAGAGGCTCGAAGCGAACGAGTTATACGTGGCGACGGTCGGCTGCGTGAACGCGTCGACGACCACACTCGACGAACCGAGCAGACCCGATGCCCCGAGTTGCACCAATCGCTGACGGATGCGCGCCGCGAGCTCGCCCGCCGCCTTGCGCGTGAAGGTGAGGCCCAGCACCTGCTCCGGCGCGACGTGCCCGTTCGCGACGAGCCACAGCACGCGCGCGGCCATGGTCTCGGTCTTGCCCGAACCGGCGCCGGCAACGACGAGCGCGGGCGTGAGCGGCGCCTCGATGATGGCGCGTTGCTCGTGGGTCGGCGTGTGTTGCCCGAGTGCCGCGGCGATCTCGATCGCGCTGAAGGTGGTGCGCATCGGTTCACTCATCGCCCGTCACCGGCCCCACGCGGTGGAT
>JAYUKK010000167.1:0-3398 GCA_043764515.1 Microbacterium sp. | reverse complement strand
GGATGTCGTTGCGCGAGTCGCTGTAGGCCCAGCAGTCAGCCAGCTCGACGCCCTTCTCGGCCGCGAGCCGAGCGGCCGCCTCGGCCTTGTGTGGCCCGTGCATGACGGAGCCGACGAGGGCTCCGGTGAAGATGCCGTCGACGCTCTCGATGTGGGTGCCCATGGCTCCCGTGAGCCCAAGCCGTTCGGCGATGACGCGCGCGCACACGTGGGGTGTTGCCGTGATGAGCCAGACCTCGTGACCCTGGGCGATGTGATCGTGTGCGCGAGCGACGACCTGATCGTGCATGAGGGCGGCGAGTGCCGAGTCATACGTCTCTTCGGCGATCTCCTCGAGCTCAGCCACCGAGTGCCCGGCAATGAGTTCGAGAGCCCGATCACGCACGGCGAGCTGGTGCTGGTGGTTCTCACCGACCGACGTAAAGCGCGCTTGCTGCCACGCAAACCGTGCGAGATCACGCCAGCCGAGGTGTCCGCGCTTCCAGGCCGTGCGGCCCAGGTGGTAGACACTCGCGCCGCGCAGCAGTGTGTTGTCCACGTCGAAGAACGCGATCACAGGAGCGGGGGCGGGCGCGCGCTCGGCGGGGCCGGCGTCGCTGACGGGGGTGGACATCCTGACCAGCATAGGCAGGTGCCGAGCCGTGGCAGGTGCTTATGCTGGGGGCGTGCCCCTCGCCGCGGTTCCACTCACCACTCTCACGCTCATCGGCAAGCCTGGCTGCCACTTGTGCGACGATGCGCGCGCGGTCGTGTCGAGCGTGCTCGCCGAACATGAGGGCGTGCAGTTCACCGAGCTGTCGATTCTCGACGATGCCGAGTTGCATGATCGCTACTGGGACGAAATTCCGGTCGTGCTCATCGACGGTGCGGTGCACACCATCTACCGCGTGGATGCCGAGCGCCTGCAGGCGGCGCTCGCCGAGGGGGGTCACTGATGTGCGGTCGCTATGCGAACACCAAGAGCGGCGAAGAGCTGGGCGAGTATTTCGAGGCCGATGAGGTGGACGACGTCGCGATGCCTCCGAGTTGGAACATCGCGCCGACCCAGCAGGTGCCGATCGTCGTCGACCGCGTACCGAAAGATGACCCCGAGGGGATGCCCTCCCGGCTGCTGACGTCAGCCCGCTGGTCTCTCGTCCCGCGCTGGAGCCCGGAATTGGTCTCTAAGTACCCGACCTTCAACGCGCGCAGCGAGACCGTGAGCGAGAAGAACACGTTCAAGGGCGCGCTCGTTCGCTCGCGTGCGATCTTGCCCGCTGACGGCTATTACGAGTGGCACACGGTCGGATCGACGAAAACGCCGCACTTCATCACCGACCCCGAGGCAGGCGAGCTCGCCTTCGCCGGCCTTTATTCGTGGTGGCGCGCCCCGTTCGCCGAGGGCGCGGAGCCCACGCCGTGGGTGCTGACGGCCACGATGCTGACGCGGGATTCGCTGGGGCCGACCGCGAGCATCCACGACCGGGCGCCTGTCATGCTGCCGCGTGAAGTTTGGGATGAGTGGCTCGACCCGACGATGGAGGGCGATCAGTCACTCGTCGACATGGTGGTCGCCGAGAGCGAGCAGGTGCTCGAACGGCTCGAGCTGCACGCCGTGGCTCCGCTGCGCGGCGACGGCCCGCAGCTCGTTGAGCCGGTCTAGCGAGCTCTCAGCACTGGCCCCACTGGCCGAGGCCGTCGGCCTGCGCCTCGTTGAGCCGGTCTAGCGAGCTCTCAGCACTGGCCCCACTGGCCGAGGCCGTCGGCCTGCGCCTCGCGCTCAGCGGCCAAGAAGTCGTCGTAGTAGAGATCATTGGGCTCAACGACGAGGGCTTCGGCATAACCCTGGGCCACGAGCTCGAAGTTGATGAACGTGCCGTCAGACGTGAACAGGTACATGAGCTCGCGGTCGTACTGGTCGCGCGGGTCTTGGTCGTACGCGTAGCTGAGGGTGCTGCCGGGTGGCGCCAGCTCGGCGAGCGCGTCGTCGGCCTCGGGCCCGAAGCACTCGACGTCGGGGTAGGTCTCGGGGGTGTCGATGCCGACCAGGCGCACCCGCAGTTCAACGCCATCAACCTCAAGGCGAAGCGTGTCGCCGTCGATGACGCTCGTGACCGTACCTGTTCCTTCTGCTGACGCTGCGGGAACACCCGGTTGCAGGGGCGCACTCGGCTCGCCCGTCTGCAGGCAGCCGTCGATTGAGCCGAGGAGGCCCACGAGGGCGATGGCGGCGAGCGGGCGCAGGGCGGCGACGATCATGCTGTGAGGCTACCGGGCGCCCTCTGACACCACGCGCCCGCGGGTTTAGGCTGGCGGCGCGCACTGGGCAGAGCGGCCGGGCAGCGAAGGAGCACCATGGCACGATCATCATCGGCGGGAGACATCGACCCGCGGTATCCCGAGGCGTTCCAGCGCGGCGGAACGGCTTCCGCCCCCGTCGTCGATGGCGCCAGTGCCCTGCGCTCGCCCACGGCGACTGTGCCTGGATCCACGCCGCGGGGCGGCCGTGCTGCCGACGGCGCGAGCCCTGCGCGTGTCCAAGCGACGGATGCGGGCCTCGCCGAGCCCGCCGACGAGAAGCACTTCGAGCTCGTCGTGGCGGGCAACCCGTGGCTGAGGTCGCTCTGGGCCGTCGGGACTATCGCGACCCTCGTCGGTTTCGCCCTCACGGTGTATGCCGAGTTTGCTTTCAGCGTGCCGCCCGCCTCGGGAATCTACGACCCGAGTGTTTACGTCATGCCGCGTATTGCCGAAGCCGTGGCTCAGCCGCTGGTGATCGCCGGGGTCATTGCGCTCGTCGCCGCGACGGCGTTGCGCATCGTGGCCTGGCGCCCCTCTCGAGTGACCGAGGTCAACGTCGAGAAGTAGTCCCCGCTCAGCGCTGGCAGCTCGGGCAGAACCACGTGATGCGCTCGGACAGCGCATCGTCGCCGAGGAGTCCCCGCTCGATGGTCGTGCCGCAGCGCCGGCACGGTCGACCGTCGCGGTGGGCAACCCACAGGCGTTCGCCGCGTCGCGTGTTTCCGGTCGTCGTGCGCTCGTCACGGTCGCGGTTGGCGCGGATGAGGCGCACGCCGAGATCGAGTGCGGCGGCAGCATCCGTCGCCCCCACGGCTGTTTCGGGCAGCACGCCCCGCAAGAACAACAGCTCGTTCCGATAGTCGTTGCCGAAGCCCGCCACGATGCGCTGGTCGAGCAGCGCGAGGCCAATGGGCCTCGCGGGGTCTGACGCGAGCCGCTGCACTGCTTCGTCGCGGTCGAAGTCGGGGCCGAGCGGGTCGGGGCCGAGATAGCCGATGACGTCGTCTTCGGCATTGCGCGCGACGAGCTCGAGCTCACCGAGCGCGAAGCCGACCGCCTGCCACGGGTCGCCGTCGGTCGCCGTCGTCTCGAGCACCATGCGCGCCTCGAAGGCGGGG
>JAYUKK010000166.1:0-3408 GCA_043764515.1 Microbacterium sp. | reverse complement strand
GGCGAGGCGACCCGAGCGAGTGACGGGCGGCACGCGCCGCAGCAGGTCGGCCACGGGGTCACGTGGCCAGTCAGGCGCGTCCGTCACGAGCGTCGCGCCCCACTCTTCGATCGCGGGCTTCTGCTGGCCCGCCGGCGGCGGTGCCCCGGGTGTCAGTGCCACGGGGATGTCGCGGTAGGGCTCGACGTCTTTCGCGAGCGTCTCGATGATGGTGACGCCGTCGTCGTGAAAGGCCTCGATGCTCACCGAGCGCGTCGCGCGTGCGAGCGGGTCACGGCTCGTGAGCCCGAAGGGGCTCGGCTGGTCGCCGCTGCTGACGTCGTAGAGCGCGAACGGCCCGCTGAGGCCTCCGACACTCGGGCGGCTGCCGGGGCTGTAGGTGCCGATGAGACGCACGCGCCGCCGCAGGGAGCGTTGCTTGCCGGTCATGCCCCATTCGGTTTGCTCGTGGTGGGCATCCGCGTCGACCGTGAAGACGTCGCGCGTGTCACTGAAATCGGCGAGCGGGGCGACGAGGCGGTCGAAGTGCTCCCACCAGAAGGTCTTGTGCTCGCGGCGGTGATAGTCAATTGCGGCGGCCGCGTAGGCGTAGGCGCGCTGTTCGGGCGTGCGGTCGGGCTCGAGAGCGGGGCTGCCGTCGGGGTGGGCGGCACGCTCGAGCAGCCGCTCGCGCAGCGGCGAGGGCTCGAGCTCGCGCGGCGCTTCGGGCAGGTTCTCGTGGTCGCCCGGCTGCACGCCGTATTCGACCGCCGTCTGTCGCAACCACGCCGCGAGCTTGAGCGTGCTGACGCAGTCGATCTCGTTGTAGTCGGCGATATCGGTGAGGATGCCCTGCGCACCCTCGTCGTCACCCTCAGCGCGCAGTCCCATCGCCCGCACGTACTCGGCCACCGAGTCGTCGCCGCGCGCCACCGCCGCGCCCTCCCGCGCGCCGGCGAAGTAGAGCGGCTCGAGGTACTTGATCGAATAACTTGTCGTACCCACGCGCAGCGCACGCTTCACGATCGGGTAGAGGTCGACGAGCACGCCCGTGCGCAGCCAGCCGTCGATCGTGACTTCGGCAACCCCGTGTCGCGCGGCCAGGCTGCGCAGATGCGTGCGCTCGTAGGCGGCGTAGTGGTAGATGTGCAGCTCTGGATGCTCGGCGCGGCGCCGCTCGACGTCGGCCACGAAGTCGACCAAGGCCTGGCGCTCGCCGGCGAAGCTGTGCGCCCAATAGGCGGTGAACCGCTCCCCCGCGTCGACGAACCCGAACAAGTAGTCGAGGCCCCACTGTGCCGGATCCGTTTCGGTATAGAGCGGGTCGCCCTCGAAGTCGAAGAAGATGTCGCCGGGGCTCGGGGCGGGTAGTGCGCCGAGGGCCGCAAGGTCGGTGTAGGTCACCGGCGGGGTCGACCCTCCGGCTCCGGCGGCCTGGCTCTGCAAACTGGCTTGAAGCACTAGCCCCTGCAGGGCAGCGGTGCCGATGCCGTCGACGGGCGCCGTGCGGCCCGCGAGCTGGGGCAACGTGGTGATGCCGACGGCGGCGAGCCGCGTCCACTGCGCGCCCGTGAGCCCGGCGACCTGCCACACGTCGTCGGTGAGGGCGATCTCGTGGGCGCACCAGGCGCAGGTTCCGCAGAACGTGACGTGGGCATCCCGCCACGCGATCTCGGTGGATGCCGCCCAGCGCTCGCGCATCAGGCGATGCAGGCGGGCACGCCGCACGCGCAACACGGGCGCGATGTCGGCGATGCGGTGGGCACTCGTCGAGTGGTCGCCCAGGATGAGGTCGACGGTGTCGTCGGTGGCGATGCCGAGGCGGTCGAGCTGCTCGACGTAGGCCGCGAGTTGGAAGAGCGCGGTGACCTTCGCGCGGCGCGCAAGCTTGCTGTCTTGCACGCGGTAGCGGCCGTCGGGCTGGCGCACGAGAAAGTCGGCATAGCCGTTGAACGCGATCGTGAGGTCGTCGGGGGTGGCGGCCGGGTCAAGCTCGAGGTCGATGAAGGTGGCCTGCACGACCACGTCGGTACCCGCGGCGAGCGCCGCGAGAGTTTCAGCCTGACGTTCGGCGAGGGCATCGAGGTCGCGCGCGTTCGCCGGCCGCTCGATCTCGAGCACCGTGCCGTTCTGTCGATAGCGCTCGATGACGCGCCCCTCGTGCACGAGTCCGAGGCCTGCCGTGCGCTCGAGCATGACGTCGACGGACTGCTCGATCGCCTCGGCGCGGCCGAACAGCACGTCGAGATCGCGCGCATAGCCGAACTCGCACAGCGAGGCGCGCGTGAGATCGCTCGCCGAGGTGACCAGCACGGGGCTGGCGTGACCTTCGCGTAGCAAGAACATGCGGCCCCTCTCGTCGGCAACGTTCTCAGACTAGGAGCACGCACCGACGCGCATCCCTCTAGACGCGAGCCGCCCACAGGAGTTGACTGCCAGCACCACCCATCATCACAACGAAGTGGAGAACCTCATGGCTACGTCCGTTGCCCGCATCACCACCATCACCGCTCGCTCGGAGAAGAGCTTCGAAGACGCCGTGCGCGTCGGCGTCGAGCGTGCCAACAGCACACTGCGCAACGTCAGCGGCGCGTGGATCAAAGAGCAGAAGCTGCACATCGTCGACGGCAAGGTCGGCGCCTACCAGGTGACGATGGAGGTCACCTTCGTTCTCGACGACTAAGCGCCAGGCTCGGGATGCTCGGCGCGTGCTGCCCTCTGCCCTAGAGCTGCAGCACGCGCCGCAGCCCGGCGTCTACGTCGCGCATGAAGGTCGGAGGCACCGAGCCCACGGGGTCGCCAAGGGACTCACGGTCGAGCGTCTGCAATTCGTGAGCGATGACGACGGAGTCTTTTGCGAGTCCACTCGCGCTCGCGGGCACAAAGACGTTGCCAGCCACCATTGCCCGCCTCGTCGCAGACGTCATCGTCGCCACGATGACAGTGCCGAGCGAAGAATGTGTGTAGTGATTCGCCTGCACAACGACGACAGGGCGACGCTTTGCGGGACTCCTATTCACGATCGGGCCGAAGTCTGCCCAACAGATGTCGCCGCGTGAGATCACCACTCCTCCCCGTCAGTCAACTGCTCAATCCGGCGCAATGCGTATGCGTTGAGTTCGGCTCTTTCGCGGTCCATCTCGGCGCGTACCGCTGGGTCTGCTCGAACGACAGCGAGGGCGGCGTCTATCTCAGCGGTCAGCGACTCGCCGTCGAGTTTCTCCAAGTACAGGCGGGCAGCGCTCGAGTAGAACTCCGACCGGCTGATCCCGAGTTCACGCACTCGCGTCTCGACGTGCTCGAATAGCTCGTCCGGCACCGAGATGGCTGTCTTCATAGGCCGAGTATAACCCGGTATAACTTGCGATGCCATCATGCTCCCAACTCGAGGGTCGGCGCAGGTGCGAGGTGCTCGCGCACCCCGCGGGT
>JAYUKK010000165.1:0-3422 GCA_043764515.1 Microbacterium sp. | reverse complement strand
TTCGGGCGAAGGGCTCGCCGTGCCGCCGGCGCTCACCGCTCCGACGCACGCGGCGACGACTGCCGTGATCGCCACGAGCTGCACGAGAGCCAGCGCCTGACCGAGCACGATGAGCCCGGCGAGCGCGGCGACGGCCGGACCGAGGCTCGAGAGCACACCGAAGACTCGCGTCGGCATCGTCTTGAGCGCGATGAATTCGAGGGCGTACGGCACAGCCGAGGTCATGACGGCGATGCCCACGAAAGCGAGCAACAGCAGCGGTGCGGCGAGCACAGCCTGCGTCGCGGGGGCCGCGCCGACCGGAACCACGATGATCGCCGCGACGAGCATGGCCATCGCGAGAGCATCCACTCCCCGCGCCCTCGGGCCCAGTCGGGCTGAGGCGACGATGTAGAGAGCCCAGAACGCGGCCGCCCCGACAGCGGCGATCACGCCGATCGGCGCGAGCCCTCCCGAGCCGTCGAGATCAAGACCGAGAAGGGCAACCCCGATACCCGCGAGTGCCACCCACGCGAGGTCGCGCCATCGGCGCGTGCCCGCGACGGCCACCGCGAGCGGGCCGAGCAGCTCGATCGTGACGGCAACGCCGATCGGGATGCTGCCGATCGCGACGTAGATGAGCGCGTTCATTCCGGCCAGGCCGAGACCGAGCATCCCCACGCCGACCCAGGTGCGACGATCCCAGCCGCGCACTCGGGGTCGGATCGCGACGAGCAGGATGATCGCGGCAAACGCGAGCCGCAGGGCCGCGGCGCCCACGGGCCCGACCTGCGCAAACAGCGACCCAGCGAGTGCGTTGCCGAACTGCACCGACACGATGGCCACGACGGCCAGCAGCACGGGATTCATGGGGAGGCGGCGGGACACGTGTGCGAGCATCCCATACGCGCCGCCCCGGGGGGAGAACGACAAAACGCGCCCGGCCTGCTCGAGTGAGCGAGGCGAGGCGCGTTCTGTATGTGAGGCCTTAGTCCTCCGAGTCGTCCGAGTCGTCGTCGGAGTCATCGGGGCTGCCCACCGAGGCGGGCGAGGCCGGGCTCACGGGTGAGGCGGGGCTCACGGGCGACGGAGGCGTGACGGGCGAGGGCGACGAGTCGGGGCTGCTGCTCGACGACGGGCTCGGGCTCGCGCTGTCGTCGGGGCTGGCGCTGTCGTCAGGGCTGGAGCTCGACGTGGGGTTCGGGGTCGGGCTCGCGCTGTCGTCAGGACCCACGACGCTGTTGGTCGAGACGGAAAAGTCGATCTCGCTCGCGGTGCCCTTCGAGTCGTCGGTGACCGAGATGCCCGGAACCTCAAGGTTCGTCACGCCCGCCACGAGGGGCAGGGCGCTCGCGGTCGAGACGGCGCCGGCGGCCATGACGCCAAGCCCGAGGGCTGAGGCGGCGCTGATGGCGATCCAGTTCTTCGCGTCCATGGTGAATCCTTTCGAGCTGCGAGAGCCGGTGCGGGTGCGCATCCGTGCTCGATGATGACCTCAGACTGTGGCCTGTGCATGAGATCACCAGAAGGATCAGATGAGAGGCTTCTCATCTTCCGGTGATGCGACGTTAGTGTGCCGCCGCTTTCGCGGCCTTCACGGCCTTCACGGCCTCATAAGCAGCGAGCGCATTGCGTCGTGATTCAGCGAGGTCGACGATGGGCTGGGGGTACTCCGGCTCATCGACCTCGGGCACCCACGCGCGCACATACGCGCGGTCGGGGTCGAACCGCTCGGCCTGCAGTGCGGGGTTGAAGACGCGGAAGTACGGTGCGGCATCAGCCCCCGACCCCGCGACCCACTGCCAGCTTGCTGCGTTGCTTGCCTCGTCGGCGTCGACGAGGGTGTCCCAGAACCACGCTTCGCCCACGCGCCAATCGACGAGCATGTTCTTGGTCAGCAGTGAGGCCACAATCATGCGCACGCGGTTGTGCATCCACCCGCTCGTCCACAACTGACGCATGCCCGCATCGACGAGGGGGATGCCGGTACGGCCCTGCTGCCAGGCGTTGAGCGCGGTCGGGTCGGGTGCCTCCCACGGGAACGCGTCAAAGTCGCGCCGAACATTGACGGTCGCCAGCTGCGGCACGTGAAACAGGATGCTGTACGAAAACTCTCGCCACCCGATCTCGCTGAGAAACTTCGCTCGATTGGCCGAGGCCTCCGGCGAGAGCCCGTAGCGCACCCGCGCCCACACCTGGTGCGGGCTGATCTCGCCAAATCGAAGGTGCGGGCTGAGGCGGCTGGTTGCCTCGATGCTGGGCTCATCGCGCCGGTGGTACAGCGGGAGTCCGTTCTCGATGAAACCCTCAAGCCGGTCGTGGGCGCCCTGCGCTCCTGGCGTCCACGCCGCGCGCAGCCCCGTTGCCCAGTCGGGGCGAGTCGGCAGCAACGCCCAATCGTCCAGGGCCTCGCTTTCGATGAGCACGCCAGCAAGGGTGTCGGGAGCCGGGAGGGGCGACCGAGGTTCGCCGGCCGCGAGGCAGGCGCGCCAGAAGGGCGTGAAGACACGGTAGGGGTCACCTGAGCCGGAGGTGATCGTCCACGGCTCAAACAGCAACGAGGCGCCGAAGCTCTCGACCACGAGGCCGTCGTCGCGCAAGCGTGACTTCAGCGCGGCATCCACGTCGCGCATCGCTCCGTATCGACGATTCCAGAAAACAGCACCCGCACCCGTCTCGGCCACGAGAGCGGGGATCACCTCGGATGCTGCGCCGCGCCGAAGCGTCAGACTCGCGCCGATCGCGACCAGGTCGCCGGCGAGCGCACGGAGGCTGTGGTGCAACCACCATCTGCTCGCGCCGCCGAGTGGACGCGCCCCGGGTGACACCTCATCGAGCACGTACACCACCACGACCGGCTCGTCGCGTTCTCCGGCCGCGGCGAGAGCGGGATTATCGGCAACCCGGAGGTCGTCGCGCAGCCACACGATGCTGGGAGAGGAAGCCATGACGCGAGGCTAACCGCGCTTGCTGAGTCGTCCGTGCGGTGTGGGCGAGGCCACAAGGCTCAATCGCGCAGGCGCAGGCAGAGTTCGGTGAGGTGCCGCAACTCGTCGGCGTTGAGTCGTGAGCCGACGCGACGAGCGATCGCATCGGCGTGACTGACCGCGACGCGCTTGAACAGTTCGTACCCCTCGGGCCGCAGGGCCACGATTGTGCCGCGTGCATCGGTGGTGTCGGGCAACTTATCCACGAATCCGCGCGCCGCGAGGCGGTCGATGAGTCGGCTGACGCTGGGTTGGCTCAACAGCAAGTGCGGAATGAGGTCTCGGATGCGCAGCCGACGCTCGGGCGCGCGCGACAGATTGAACAACACGTCGTACTCGGTGAACGAAATCTCACTGGTCGGAAACTCTGCGGTGAGCTGCCGCAGCACCGAGACCTGCGCTCGGAAGAGCGCCTCCCAGGCGCCGACCGCGACCGCCTTCTCTGTCATGGGGCAA
>JAYUKK010000164.1:0-11988 GCA_043764515.1 Microbacterium sp. | reverse complement strand
CCTGCTGGTCGTGCCGATTCTGCTGGGAGCGGGCGCTCTGCTCGCGGCCGTCTCGGCCAACGTCGCCATCACCCGTTACTTGCGGGTCTGAGGTCTCTGTGTTTTCCACCACCGTCACTGACTTTTGGATGCGCGGCGTCGCGCTCACGGCTCGACGCGACCGTGTGCAGGTGGTCGTCGACCCCACGCTCACCGAGTCGCGATCGGCGTCGCTCATGACCGTTGTCGACGGGCCCCGCGTGCTGGCGCTCTCGCCCGAGAGCGCGCGTCTGCTCGGGCTTGAGCATGGTCACGACCTCGAGCCGCAACACGCTACGGCGTCGCTCGTGGCGGCTGGCGTTACGCTCAACGACCCCGATGACGTCTTTCACTTCTCGGCGACGGATGCTCACGCTCTCGTCGAGCAGCCTCTCGCGCTCGGCGTGCGCGCCCTCACGCAGGATGACCAGGCCGAGTTCGAACGCTTCATCGCTGCGGCCCCCGAAGACGACGTCGACGAAGCCTTCGTCGAGCTCGACCACTGGCTCGTCTTCGGCTGTTTCGTTGACGACCGCCTCGTGAGCGCCGCGAGCATGTACCCGTGGGATGGCAGCACGCTCGCCGATACCGGCGTGCTCACGCTTCCCGCGTACCGCGGCCGAGGCCTGGGTGCGGCGACCGTCCGTGCGCTCAGTGCCGAAGCTCTGCGGCGTGGGTACGAACCGCAGTATCGCTGCCAGGTCGACAACGTCGCGTCGGTGTCGTTGGCTCGGTCGGCAGGTCTCACGCTCTTGGGAACGTGGGAAGTCATTCTCCCGAACGACTGACGCCCGCCGAACGTGGGGCCGGTATGCTGGAGGGCTGCGCGCGGGGCGTGCGCAGCATCCGTCGGCCGCAGCAGGAGGTGAACCGTGCCGAAAGAACAGGGCGAGAAGGTCGTGGCGACCAACCGCAAGGCGCGGCACGACTATGCGATTGAAGACACGTATGAAGCGGGCCTCGTACTGAGTGGCACCGAGGTCAAGTCGCTGCGCATGGGGCGCGCGAGCCTCGTCGACGGCTACGGCTTCATCGACGGCGGAGAAGCGTGGCTCGACGCCGTGCACATTCCGGAATATTCGCAAGGCACGTGGACCAACCACCCGCCTCGGCGCAAGCGCAAGATGCTGCTGCACAAGGCGCAGATCATCAAGATCAGCCAAAAGGTCAAAGAGGGCGGCTACACCCTCGTTCCCTTGCGCATTTACTTTCTTGATGGGCGCGCGAAGGTCGAGCTTGCCGTCGCGAAGGGCAAGAAGGAGTATGACAAGCGGCACGCCCTGCGCGAGCGCCAAGACAAGCGCGAGGCCGATCGCGCCATGCGCACGCGCAAC
This sequence comes from Microbacterium sp., assembly GCA_043764515.1. GTDB lineage: Bacteria > Actinomycetota > Actinomycetes > Actinomycetales > Microbacteriaceae > Microcella. The sequence goes on along the minus strand of JAYUKK010000164.1, from coordinate 10,636 downwards.
CGGATGGGCGAGTAGGCGCCGCAGCGTCGCTGACTGCTCCCGCTGACTGCTGCCGCGGGGCGCTAACGCGCGACGAAGCGAGCGTCGACCGCCACGTCGATGACGATCGGCTGCGGGCGGAGGGAGAACCCGCCCGCGCCGCCAGCATCCATCGCCATCGACATCGCCTTCTCGAACCGCGGCTGCGGGCCCATTCCCGTGGGGGAGCCATCGAGCATGCCCGGATCAGCAAGGGCGACCGCATCGACATCGGAGCGGCCAATCGCAGAAGCGAGCACGATGGCCTTGCCCCGCGCATCGGCGACGGCGAGAGTGCGCACCTCAGCCTGCGCCGTTGCCAGCGACGAGTCGGTGAGCGACCACTCCACAGCGTCGATGGTCACGAGCGGGTTGGCGGCGAGCGCGTCGACAAGCTCGGCGGCTCGCTCGGGGCTATCGAGCACGGCGCGGCCAGAAGCATTTGCGCGGTGAACGAGTGCGGCCTGCGAGCCGTCGTTGGTCCACGGGCGCTGGGCGCTCACCGACAAGGTGTCGATCGACCACGTCTCGACAGCCCCGTTTGCGGCGCGATCGCCCATGATGCCGCTCACGGTGGCGAGCGCTACGGTGACGGTCTCAACCACGGGCGCCCGATCGGGTCCGTCGGCCGCGACGGTGAAGCGCACGGTCGCGCGCTCGGGGTCGAGCTCGGCGCGCGCTGAGCCCTGCACGGTGAGAACGAGGTCGGTCATGACGTCTCCTGTCAGCACGATCGGGGGTGACGTATACTGTAGGGCTACGCCGCGAATGGCGTCTGACTGGGCTTGCGCCACGTGCGCGAAGCCCTCCCACAACTCCACAGTGCGTGACAGTGACCCGCCCCGGTTACGTTCTTGTTAAAGGAACGACACCAGGGTGACCGAGGGGATGATCGGTTTCGACATCGCCTGCGAAACGGTGAGAAGCGGGTCGAGGATGCAGGGTTATCTCGTTAACGATCTCTGCAAACAACAGGTGCCAATGCTAAGCGCACCGACTTCGCTCTCGCCGCCTAGGCAGAGTAGATAGTCCGTCAGTCCGGGTGCGTCTCCGACCCGATCGCTGGCGTCATGAAGGAGACTTGCTGCGTGCCTGCGTCTCAGGTGCACGTGGGACTTAAACTGAGGCTGGGCTCGTCGACCTAGGGGTCTGCAACAAAGGTCGGAGCCGAGTAGAACGATTCAGCAGACTACGCCCGTAGAAGGCTCTGGCTCACAGCGATGGACGGGGGTTCAATTCCCCCCATCTCCACCACTGGTTGCTGTCACGCACTGTTGGGAATCACGCGTCCGGCGACCCTAGCGCGTGCGGCTGTCTGACCGTTCGTCGTGTGCAAACGGAGAAAGGAAGCCTTATGCGTGGTCGGATTCTCATTGGCGCTGCTGCCATTGCCCTGTTGCTGGCAGGGTGCACGCCGCCGGCCGAGCCGTCGACTCCCGAGGCGTCACCCTCGGTGACGGAATCGCCGAGGCCGACGCCGACGGTGGAGCCAACCACCGAGCCTGTCGTGGACCCGTTGGGCATTCCCGAGTGCGAGATCTTGGTGCCGATCGCGCTGGCGAAGCATCAGTTCTCCGAGTCCACCGAGTTCTCTGGTGAAATGACTGCGGCAGAGTACCCTGTCCGATTCGACGTCCCCGGCGTGACAGCAGCCCTCGTGGGCGCCGAGACCTTCCGCGCGTGTGCGTGGGCTGTGCCGAACTCCGATGGGTTCTTCGCTCTCGCTGTCGCGTCAATTACGGCCGACACGCGCACCTCACTCCAGGCAGAGCTCTCGGCCGCGGGCTTTGCGTCAACGACGATGGGCACCGTCACAGCGTTTGAACTGGAGGGAGAGGGACCCGTCTCTGGCATTGGGGCGACCTACCTCTTCACCGGAGACGTGCTCATCGGGTGCAATGGCACCAGCATTTCGCTCACCGGCGCGATAACGGGTTCGGCGCTCGACGCCATGCGCACGGCGAATCCCAGCCTGGGGCTATAACGCGCCGCCTTCCAAGTCGCGCCTCGCCCGGCGACCCGCCAGACTAGAGGCATGCGTACCCTGCTCAACATCATTTGGCTGATCCTCTCGGGCTTCTGGCTCTTCCTGGGCTACGCCCTCGCGGCCCTTGTCATGTTCATTTTGATCGTGACGATTCCATGGGGCATCGCCGCGTGGCGCATCGGCGTGTACTCGCTGTGGCCCTTCGGCAAGACCGTGGTGGAGAAGCCCTCGGCGGGCGCGTGGTCAGTGCTGGGCAACATCGTCTGGGTGATTTTGGCCGGATGGTGGCTGGCGATCGCGCACATCACCTCAGCCATCGCTCTCGCGATCACGATCATCGGCATTCCGTTCGCCTGGGCGAACCTGAAGATGGTCCCGGTTGCGCTTCTGCCGCTGGGCAAGGAGATCGTCGACAAGCCGTGAGCCTGCGGCACTCGCTGCTCGCACTGCTCGTCGTCGTCATTTGGGGAGCCAACTTCGTCATCATTGACGCGGGGCAGGCGGATGTTCCTCCGCTGCTCTTCCTCGCACTCCGCTTTCTCGTGGTGTGCATCCCCGCGATCTTCTTCCTGAAGCCGCCCGCGATCGGCTGGCGTCAACTGCTCCTGGTCGGCGGATTCCTCAGCCTGGGCCAGTTTGCTCTGCTCTACCTCGCCTTGGCTTTGGGCATGCCCCCGGGCCTCGCGTCGCTGCTGCTGCAGACGCAAGTGATGTTCTCCCTCGTCGTGGCAGCCCTGGTGTTGCACGAGCGCCCCACCCGCCGCCAGCTCATCGGCATCACGATTGGCATGCTGGGCCTCGCGTTGGTCATCATCGGCCACTCTCAAACCGCGCCGTGGCTGCCACTCGTGATCACCTTGGCGGCTGCGCTCTCGTGGTCGATCGGCAACGTTCTCGCGCGGCGGGCGCGGGCCGCGTCAGGCCTCTCGCTCGTCGTCTGGTCGGGGCTGGTGGTTCCACTGCCGGCTCTCGCCCTTTCTCTTATCGTCGATTCACCGCCGGTCGTGTGGCAGGCGCTCACCGGGCTGTCGTGGGTGGCGATTCTGAGCACGGTGTACACGGCCGTCTTCGCGAGCCTCATCGGCTACGGCATCTGGAACTCATTGCTCGCGCGCTACCCGACGAGTGCCGTGGTGCCCTTTACGCTTCTGGTGCCCGTCGTGGGCATCCTCGCCGCCTGGCTTGTTCAGGGCGAGGTGCCGGCGACGACCGAATTCATCGGCGGGGCGATCATGCTCGCGGGCCTGGCGGCGGCAGTCTTGCAACCGCGGCGGGCTCCGACCCCGCGACCCATGGCATCGATATCTGACGGGGCAAGTCAAGAAAACTTGACATGATGTAAACGATGCCTTACCTTCGACCATGTCAAGCATTCTTGACATGACTCGACGGGAGGCCCTCATGGCTGTCACAGATATGAATTATGAAGAACGGGTGGCGTGGGTCGGGCTGGTCGTATCGATCGCCTCGTTTGCCGTCTACCTCGGTGTGCTGTTGACGCGCGCGGCCGAGACCCCGATGCCCGAGACGCCGTATGTCGACGCGCTGTTGTGGACCATCGGCGCCTCGATCGTGGTGATGATCATCGTCTCGATCATCGTGGGCATCATTACCCACAAAGACGGGCACGAGACCGACATTCGCGACAAGCAGATCAAGGCGCGCGCAGAGTTCACGTCGCGCGGGTTTCTCATCGCGGGTGCACTCGCGGCGCTGATCTTCGCACTGCTCGAGCTCGACCCGTTCTGGATCGCCAACGTTCTTTACTTGGGCTTCTTCCTCTCGGCACTGCTCGAGACGGTCACGAAAATCGGCCTCTACCGTGTGGGCGTGCCCGCATGGTGAAGCCCACGCGCGTCACCAACAGCATCCGTTCACTGCGATTCGCCGCGGGAGAGCTCACGCAAGCCGAGCTTGCTGAACGGGTCGGTGTGACCCGCCAGACCATCATCGCGATCGAGCAGGGCAAGTATTCGCCTTCCCTCGAGATCGCGTTCCAGATCGCACACGCCCTCGGGGTTCGGCTCGACGAGGTCTTCTCGTACCCGGCGACCGGGGCAACACCGACACCAACCGGAGACCTCGCATGACCATCACAGCCCCCACGACCATGACCGCGATTGTGCAGCACGGCTACGGCGGCACCGAGGTGCTCAGCATCGGCACCGCGCCAAAGCCCACCGCGGGCCCTGCCGAAGTTCTCGTGCGGGTCGTCGCCGTGAGCCCCGACTCGGGCACGGTGCACCTCATGACGGGTGACCCGCTCGCCGTGCGCCCCGTCATCGGTCTGCGCACGCCGCGACAGCCGATCATCGGCCTCGCGTTCGCGGGCATCGTTGAGTCGCTGGGCGCAGAGGTCTCTGGCCTCGCGGTGGGTGACCGCGTGGCTGGCACGGCCACCGCGGCTTTTGCCGAGTTCGTCGTCGCGAAGCCGGCGAAGATCGCGCGCATCCCTGATGCCGTATCGATGACGGATGCTGCAACCCTTCCGGTCTCGGCTGGTACCGCTCTGCAGGCGGTGCGCGACAGCGCGCGCGTGCAGTCGGGCCAGAGCGTGCTGGTGATCGGCGCGGGCGGTGGAGTCGGATCGTTTATGACCCAGCTTGCGGTTGCCGCAGGCGCCCGCGTTACCGGCATGGCAAGCGCGGCCAAGGCTGACTTCGTGCGGTCGCTCGGCGCCGAGAACGTCATCGACTATCGCGCCACGCCTGACCCGGCTGACTGGGGTCGGTTCGATGTCATCATCGAGGCGGCGGATGGCCGTGCATTACACGTGCTGCGCCGTGCGCTCACCGAACGGGGCACGCTCGTGATCGTCGGCGCCGACAAGTCGGGCGGGCCCGTGCTGCGTGGCGCGGATCGACAACTCCGGGCTCTCCTGCTCGACCCGTGGGTGAAGCATCGTCTCGCCGCCGTGATGCAGCGTGAGAACAGCGATGACCTCGCCGTTCTGCTCGACATGCTCGCTGAGGGCACCCTACGGGCAGCGATTGATGACGTCGCACCGCTCGACGGCGCGCTCGCGCTCATCGATCGGCTCGCACACCAGCGGGTGAGCGGCAAAGCCGTCATCACCCTGAGCGACGAGCGTTAGTCCGTCACACCTTCGAGTGACCCCGACACGGGCCCCTCGGGGTCGTAGATAACGCACAGCACCTCGCGGTCGCCGCTCGCCCAGCTTGCCTCGGTGGGATAGTAATAGCTGAAGTCAAGGCGCGAATCGAGATAGGGCTCGCCCACGAATGTCTCGAAGGCCGGCAGGCACAACGACTCTGCCTCGTCGATCACCACGGCGTCGCCACGGTAGCTCGACTCCCCGAGGCGGTGGGCTGAGTAGATCTCGCCGTCGTGCGGCTCATCACACGGCACCGTGGGCACCGTCTGAACCTCGCCGGTTGCGCTGGCGTCGTTGAGGCAGTCGCCCACAGCGAGGGTGAACGCATCCGTCTGCTCGTTGGCCTCAATGATGACGCCGTTCTCGTCACGGAGGGGCTGGGTGTCGGTGCCCACCGCACCAATCAACGAGCACCCCGACACAGCTGCGGCGACGACCGCGGTCGCGATTATCGCGACCGGCAGTCGTCGCCGCAGCGAAGTGCTCATGAGGGGGATGCTCAGCGCCCGATGTTCTGCAGCGAACCCGTGATCTGACCGGCCTCGTCGTAGATCGTGCAGAGAATCTCGCGGTCGCCGCCAGCCCAGCTTCCCTCGGTCGGGAAGTAGTAGCTGTAGTAGTAGAGCGAGTCGGCGTACGCAATTCCGACGAAGCCCGGGAAGGCGTCAAGGCACGCTGCGTCGGATTCGGCGATAACAGCCTCGGCACCCGGGAACGTGTCGCCTTCCATGATGATCGAGGCGTAGATCTCGCTGTCGTGGGCCTCGTCACACGGCACGGTCGGAATGGTCTCAACGGTCTCAGTAGCCGTGGAGTCATTGAGGCAGTCGCCCACCTGGAGGGTGAAGACGTCGGTGCTGTCGTTGCCTTCAACGACCTCACCGCTGTCGTCACGGGTGGCGGTGCCGCCGCCCGTGAACTGGTCGAGAATGCTGCAACCGCCCAAGGCGAAGCCTGCGGTGGCGATGGCAACGATGGCGAGAGTGCGGGTCAGGCGCGGAGAGGCTTCGATGGTCACGATAGCTCGATTCGGCTCGGTGTATTGGGGTGAATGCGGCGCCGCCCGTGCTGCGATCGGCGCACAATAGTGAGCCTACTCAGCCTTGCAGTCGCCGCAACACTTCGTCGTGCAGGTGGCCGTTCGTGGCGAGCGCACTGCCATGCCAGGGGCCGGCCACGCCATCGACCGAGGTGAAGCGCCCGCCCGCCTCTTCGATGATCGGTTGCAGCGCCGCCATGTCGTAGGGCTGCAGATCGAACTCGGCGGCGATATCGATAGCGCCTTCGGCAACGAGCATGTACGACCACATGTCACCGATGGCGCGGGCGCGCCACACTGCGCGCGTGAGTTCCACAATCGGCTCGAGCCGGCCCACACCATCCCAGCCGGGCAGGCTGTTGTAGCTGAGCGAGGCGTCGGCCAACTCGCGCACTCCGCTCACGTGCAGTCGCCGAGCCGCGCCGCCGTGCTGCGCCGTGTGCGCGCCGAGCCCGTGAGCGCCCCACCAGCGCTGCCCGAGGGCGGGGGCGCTGACGACGCCGAGCACCGGCACAGCATCCACAGCCAAAGCGATGAGGGTGCCCCAAATGGGCACGCCCCGCAAGAAGTTGGCGGTGCCGTCAATGGGGTCGATGATCCACTGCCGGTGCACGCCCGCGCCTGTGCCGGCCGCCGTGCCGAACTCTTCACCCAAGATGCCGTCGTCGGGGCGAGCGGCGCCGAGCCCGTCGCGAATGATGCGCTCGACTGCCTGATCAGCATCGGTCACGGGGGTTCGGTCGGGCTTGGTCGTCACCCGAAGGTCAACCGCGCGAAAACGATCGATCGAGATGGCGTCGGCACGTGCGGCCAGGTCAAGAGCGAGAGCAAGGTCAGCGGCGAGGTCAGTAGCGAGGTCAGTGGTGCGCGGTGCTGAGCCTTCAGCGGCGGGGGATGCGGTACTCACGGTTTCAGCGTATCGGCGCCCGTGCGCCCGCTCGGCGTCATGAGTGTCGTCAACAGGCGCTGCAGTGAGTCAAGCCGCTCGGCGCCAAACTCGCCGAGTTCTCCGGCCGCAGCCCGTTCGACCAGCTCACAGTCGGGCGCGTCGGGCAAGTGGGTGCAGCCGCGCGGGCAGCTCGCGCCAATGTCAGCGAGGTCGCCGAACGAGCGCAAGATGTTGTCGGGGTCGACGTGCCCGAGCCCGAATGACCGCACGCCAGGAGTGTCGATGATCCACCCACCGCCCGGCAAGCGCAGTGAGACCGTCGACGATGAGGTGTGGCGACCACGGCCGGTGACGGCGTTGACGACTCCGGTGGCTCGACGCGCGTCGGGCACGAGAGCGTTCACGAGAGTCGACTTGCCGACACCCGAGTGCCCCACCGCGACGGTGGTACGGTCGCGCAACATGGTGAGCAACTCGTCGACCGGGGGGGCGTCGGACCGGCTGGTGACCACGCGCAGGTCGAGTCCGCGAAACTGCGCGAGAAACGGCGCGGGGTCGGCCAGGTCGGCCTTTGTCATCACGAGCAAGGGTTCGATGCCGGCGTCGAAGGCAGCCACGAGGTACCGGTCGACGAGGCGCGGTCGAGGCTCCGGGTTGGCGGCCGCGACAACGATGAGCAACTGATCGGCGTTCGCCACGATGATGCGTTCGACCGCATCCGTGTCATCGGCGCTGCGGCGCAAGAGCGTGCGGCGGTCGTGGATGCGCACGATGCGTGCCAGGGAGCCCTCGACGCCGCTCGCATCGCCGACCAGGTCGGCCTTATCGCCCGTGACGATCGCGGTCTTGCGTAGCTCGCGTGCTCGCGTGGCGATCACTTCGCGCTCATCGGGCCCACCCTCGTCGACCAGGCACAGATAGCGCCCGCGGTCGACCGTGACCACTCGACCCGGCACGGCATCGTCGTGCGCAGGCCGCTGCTTCGAACGCGGGCGGTTGGCCTTCGGGTTGGGGCGCGACCGCACGAGTGACTCGTCGTCGTACGCGTCATACGCGTCGTCGTCGTCCGGCGGCAGCCAGCTCACGGGTTGCCTGTTGCTCGGGGCGATTCTGTCGCCGTCTGATCGAGCATGCCGCTCCAGAGTTCGACGAACTGCGGCAGAGTCTTGGCGGTCGAGCCGATGTCGTCGACGAGCACACCGTCGACAGCAAGCCCCACGATCGCGCCCGCCGTGGCCATGCGGTGGTCTTCGTAGGCGTGCCACGGCCCGCCGTTCAACGGGCGCGGCTCGATCGCCAGACCATCGTCGAGCTCGGTAACGTGCCCGCCGAGCCCGGTGATCTCGGCAGCGAGAGCCGCAAGGCGATCGGTCTCGTGGCCGCGCAAGTGGCCGATGCCGGTGATGGTGCTCGGGCCACTCGCGAGCGCGCAGAGGGCGACGATTGCGGGCGCCAACTCGCCTCCGGTCGACAGGTCGAGGTCGATGCCGGGGAGAACCGCGCCGCCGAGTAATCCGGGCCCGCCGTCGACCACGAGCGCTTCGCCCTCGCGGTATACCCGAGCGCCGAACAGCAGCAACAGGGTTTCGAGATCGGCGCCGACCTGCGTGGTCACGCGCGGCCATCCGTCGACCGAGACGGTGCCCCCGGCAACGATGGCGGCGATGAGAAACGGCGCGGCGTTGGAGAGATCAGGCTCAATGTCGATGGTGCGGCCGGCAATGGGTGCTGCAGGCACCACCCACACACCAGGCTCAGGGCTGTCGACGACAACGCCGCGATCGGCAAGCGCCGCGATGGTCATGTCGATGTGAGGCATCGACGGCAACCGTTCGCCAGTGTGGCGAAGCACCAGTCCCTCGGTGAACCGCGGTGCCGCGAGCAACAGGCCCGACACGAACTGGCTGGAGGCCGAGGCGTCGATCGAAATGTCGCCTCCGCGCACCGAACCGGTACCCCACAGGCTGAAGGGCAGCGCGCCCCGACCGTCGTCGTTCACGTCGACGCCGAGTGCGCGCAACGAGTCGATCGTCGTGCGCATCGGGCGGCGGCGGGCGCTCTCATCGCCGTCGAAAGCGACGGGGCCCAGGGCGAGCGCCGCGACGGGGGGTAAGAAGCGCATGACCGTGCCGGCCAAGCCGCAATCGATCGCCGTGCTGCCCGCGAGCTCGGCCGGGGGAGTAATGCGCAGGTCGGGCCCGTAGGCGCCGTCGCCCGGCACCTCGTCGATCTGTACTCCGAGGGAGCGCAGCGCCTCGATCATGAGCATTGAGTCGCGCGAGTGGAGCGGTCGGCGCAGCAGCGACGGGCTGTCGGCGAGGGCCGCGAGCACCAGTTCGCGGTTCGTGAGGCTCTTTGACCCCGGCAGGCTCACGTGGGCCGCGAGCGGACCGGTGGCGCGTGGGGCGAGCCAGTCGCCGCGGGTGTCGGCGGCGTCGGACGTGCTCGGGCGTTGTTCGTCGCCATACGGCGAGAACCGCGCTCCGGAATATGTGAAGACCTGCATCGGTTATGAGGGTATCGGCACCGCACCGCCCTGGTGCGCAGAGGCCGACCAACAACCCCATGAGAACGAGGGATGCGCATGACCACGCTCGTGCTTGACCGAGCCCCCGCACCGCGCGTTCGGGCGCGCTCGATAGACTCCCGGCTGATGACCGACACCACGCCGAACCCGACCTCGCCGTCTGCGACGGATGAGCTCGCTGAGCGCCGACGCCTGTTTCAAGAGCAGGCGCTGCCGTTCATGGACCAGCTGTACGGCGCCGCCATGCGCATGACCAAGAACCCGGCCGACGCGGCCGATCTCGTTCAAGAGACCTTTGTGAAAGCGTTCGCCGCGTTCGCGCAGTTCGAGCAGGGCACGAACCTCAAGGCCTGGCTTTACCGCATCCTCACCAACACCTTCATCAACGTCTACCGCAAGAAGCAGCGCGACCCCTACCAGGGCACGATCGACGACCTAGAAGACTGGCAACTCGGCGGCGCCGAGTCGGCCACGTCACCGACGACACGGTCGGCCGAAGCCGAAGCGATCGATCGCATGCCTGCGAGCGCGGTGAAAGATGCGCTGCAGTCGATTCCCGAAGACTTCCGACTGGCGGTCTACTTCGCCGACGTTGAAGGCTTCGCTTATCAAGAGATCGCCGACATCATGAAGACCCCGGTCGGCACCGTCATGAGCCGCCTGCACCGCGGCCGACGGCTACTGCGAGAACTGCTGGCCGACTACGCTCGCGAGCGCGGTATGACCGTCGCGGCACCCGCCAGCTCGACGAAGGAGAGCGCGCAATGACTGACTGCGGCTGCGATAAAGCCAAGCAAGAACTCGAAGAGTTTCTGCACAACGAGCTCAGTGCTGAGCAGTGTTCTGACATTCGCGAGCACCTCGCGAACTGTGATGACTGTTCGGCCGAGCACCTCGTCGGCATCACGCTGACGACAAAGGTCAAAGAGGCCTGCCAAGAGAAGGCTCCCGACGAATTGCGCGACCTCATTCTGGGGTCGATTGCTCAGCTCGAGCCCCGCTGAACCCTTTCGTCAACGACGAAGGCCCGCTCCCGTTTCGGGGCGGGCCTTCGTCGTTGG
>JAYUKK010000163.1:0-3434 GCA_043764515.1 Microbacterium sp. | reverse complement strand
TCTTCTTTGGTCTCGTTGCCACGATTGGCACGACCTTCGTGCAGATTCAGCAGGTGCCCGTTGAGGCCGGGCTCGCCGGCTCGCTGGCCGGTCTCTTTGCAGCGGCCATCATGCTCGTCAACAACATCCGCGATCGTGAACAGGATGCCCGGGTCGGCAAAAAGACCCTGGCCGTTCGCATCGGCGACCTTCCCGCGCGCATCCTCTTCGTCCTCATGCTCGTGGGTGCCTATGGCTTTGTCGTGCCGTTTGCCCTCATCTACGTGTGGGCCCCGATGGTGTTCTTCACACTGCTCATCTCAGCTCCCGTCGTGCTCATCGTGCTGCTCGCGAAGACGCCAGGCGAGCTCGTGCTCGCCCTTCGGCTCACGTCGCTCGCTGCTCTCACAACGGGCCTGGGGCTCGCGGCCGCGATCGCCTTCTAGATTCGCCGCGGCCCTCAGCCCAGCGGCAACCGCAGTCGAACGTCGGCGCCACCGCCGGTGTCGCGCGCGCTCGCCGTTCCGCCGTGCGCCTCGATGATCGCGCGGGTGATCGCAAGCCCGAGCCCGGCCCCGCCGGCGAGGCCGACACGCGGCGCCGTACGCGCGCTCGACCCGCGCCATCCCGCGTCGAACACGTGCTCCAGGTCGGCCTGCTCAAAGCCCGGCCCTTGGTCGCGCACGGCGACCGTGACGTGCTCGGCGTCAGTCTCGATGCTGACCGTCACCGTTCCGTTCTCGGGGGAGTGCTCGATGGCGTTGATGAGCACATTGACGAGGGCCCGACTGAACTGACGAGCGTCCAGCGGCACGGCGACGGCTTCCGCCGCCGAGAACGCGAGCGCGACGCTGTTCGCGGCTGCAAGTTCTCCATACTCGGCGACGACATCGCTCGCGAGGTCGGTGAGCGAGACCGTCTCGACATCGAGCGTGAGAGGTCCGGCGTCGATGCGCGAGAGCTCGAACAAGTCGCCGACGAGCGACTGCAGACGGGTCACGTGCGTGCCGAGCTGACGCGCATGCCGCTCGGGCTCCGCCGACAGGCCGTCTTCCAGAATCTCGGCGATGGCGCGGATGCTCGCCACCGGCGCGAGCAGGTCGTGCGCGATGCGCGTCACGAGCTCGCGGCGAGCGTGTTCGGCCCGCGCGGTGTCGTCGCGCGCGCTCAACAGTCGTTCGCTTGAGGTCACGAGTTCGGCCTGAACGTCGTCGAGTTCAGCGGTCGAGAGATCGGCAGGCTCGACGGCGTCGCCCGCACCGAGTCGGCGGGCATTGCGGCCGAGCGTGCGAGCATCCGTCGACAGCGTGCTCGCCAGCATCACCGCCACGATGACGGCGACGATGCCACTCACCCCGGTCACCGTGAGTGCCACTGCCGTGTCGGACTCGCTGATGAACATGCCACTCGCCGTGAGGGCGATGCCGCCCGCGACCGCGAGCACCGCGGCCACGACGATCACCACGATGTGCACGATGAGCGGTGCACGGCGCGCGAGCCGCAGCGTCACCGCAGCCGCCACCCCGGTCACGGCCGCAGCGCCCGCGGCAGTCGAGATAATCTGCAGATACTCGAGGTCGGTCATTGCCTCGCCTCTGACTCGAGCGGTCGCGCGTTCAGCCGGTAGCCGACGCCCCACACCGTCGCGATGATTTCCGGCGCCCCCGCATCGACTTCGATCTTTTCGCGCAGCCGACGCACGTGCACGGTGATGGTCGAGACGTCTCCGATCGTCCAGCCCCACACGTCTGCCAACAGCTGTTCGCGCGAAATGGTGCGGCCCGGTCGGCGCGCGAGGTACGCGAGGAGGTCGTGCTCTCGCGCCGTGAGGGTTAACGTGACCCCGTCGAGGCTCACGGTCCGATTTGCGGCATCGATGTGCAGGCGGCCGAGCGTGACATCGCCCCCGGATGCTCCCGCCGGGTTCGCGCGACGCAGCAGACTTTCCGCACGCAGGACGAGCTCGCGCGGCGAGAACGGTTTCGTGAGGTAGTCATCGGCTCCCGCCTCGAGACCCTCGATGCGGTGCTCAGGCTCGCCAAGCGCGGTGAGCATGATGATCGGAACGGCCGAAACCTCGCGCAGCCGCCGCGCCACGGTGAGTCCGTCGACGCCCGGAATCATGCGGTCGAGCACCACGAGATCGGGCGGCCGAGTGCGGGCGAGGTCGAGAGCTGCGACCGAGTCGGCCGCCGTGTCGACGACAGCACCGGCGGCCGTGAGGTAGGTCGCGGCAATCTCGAGCAGGGTGGGGTCGTCGTCGACGACCAGCACGCGCCGACCGTCGAGCGGGCGGTCGTGCATGATCGTTTGCGGGTTAGCCACCCTTCAGCACGCCCTCGAGGTCGGCGATCGGGTCATACCAGCCCAGGTCGAGGATGAGGGTCTGCAGGGCCTTGTCGGCACCGATGATCACGATGATGCCCACGACGATGAAGAGAACGCCCATGGTGCGGCGAAACCATCCGCGCGGGTCGGCGAGCCAGCCCAGTCGACGAGCCGCACTGCGCCCGGCGAGCGCGATGAGCAGCAGCGGCACAGCCAACCCGATCGCGTACAGGGTCACGTAGAGCAACCCTTCGGCGAACGACACGGGGAGCACGGTGGCCACGATGAGCGCATAGGTCGGGCTGCAGCTACTGAAGACGGGGCCGAGCGCTGCACCCGTGAGAATGTCGCCACCCACCGTCTGGCGTTGCACGGAGGCATCGAGAGCGCGGTTGCTGCGGTCACCGAGGCGGAGCGTGGCCGACACACGCTCCCACAGGCTCGGGAAGAGCAGGTTGATGCCGAGCAGCACCACGATGACTCCCGAGATGACCTGCCACACCTGGGTCGGGATGCCGAGCAGCACCGTCGTTGCCTTGAGCAACAGCGTGAACACGATCACGCTCACCGCCAGGGATGCGGCGATCACGAACGGCCGCCACTTCGCGCGCCGACTCTCGCCGTCAGCCACGATCGACCCACCAATGATGACCGGCAACAGTGGCAATACGCACGGTGCCGCAACCGTCAGTACCCCCGCGAGCAGGCTGACGACGACCAGTCCGTCCATGACCCGACCCTACGGGGCCGCGGCGATGAGGGCGTCGAGGGTCGTGTCTTTGTACAGCACGCCCTTCGTCAGTACATCACCGTCGTCGTCAACGTAAACGATGGTCGTCTGCAACGTCACGGCGTACTTCTGCTTGAGGTCGGTGGCCGTATCGAAGTCGACCTTGAAGATCGTCATGCCCGCCGGAATCTCATTGGCCTCAATGTCTTCATCGAGTGCGCGGCACTTCGGGCACCACGAGGCGTGGAAGAACAGCACCTTGAGACCGGGGGTCTCGGCGATGGCACCGTCGTAGTAGTCGAGGTACTCGCCGACGTCGGCCGCGGTCGCTGCGTCGACATCCGACCCGGCCGCGTCGCTTGCCGTGACCTCGGGTGACGGTTCAGCGGCGGCGGGT
>JAYUKK010000162.1:0-3436 GCA_043764515.1 Microbacterium sp. | reverse complement strand
TCATGTTCGACCTGCTCGTGCGCATGGGCTTCAAGGAGATTGAGGTTGGCTTTCCGAGTGCGAGCCAGACCGACTTCGACTTCGTGCGCACGCTCATTGAGCAGGACCTGATTCCCGACGACGTCACCATCCAGGTACTGACGCAAGCCCGCGAGCACCTCATCGAGCGCACCTACGAGTCGATCAAGGGTGCCCAGCGCGCGATCGTGCACTTCTACAACTCGACGAGCGCGCTGCAGCGCGAGGTCGTGTTCCGCACCGACGTTGAGGGTGTGAAAGAGATCGCGCTGCAGGGTGCCCGCTGGTGCCAGCAGTACGAGGCGACCGTTCCGGGCACGGAGATCTTCTACGAGTACAGCCCCGAAAGCTACACGGGCACCGAGCTCGAGACGGCGCTCGAGATCTGCAACGCCGTCATCGAGCAGATCGCCCCGACGCCCGAGCGACAGCTCATCATCAACCTGCCGGCGACCGTCGAGATGGCGAGCCCGAACGTCTACGCCGACTCGATCGAGTGGATGAACCGGCACCTCGTCCGGCGTGACTCGATCATCCTGAGCCTGCACCCGCACAACGACCGAGGCACGGCTGTCGCCGCCGCCGAGCTCGGCTACATGGCTGGCGCCGACCGCATCGAAGGCTGCCTGTTCGGCAATGGTGAGCGCACGGGCAATGTCGACCTGGTCGCCCTGGGCATCAACCTGTTCACGCAGGGCATCGACCCGCACCTCGACTTCAGCGACCTCGACGAGATCAAGCGCACCGCGGAGTACGCGAACCAGCTCAAGGTGCACGAGCGCAGCCCGTGGGCCGGCGACCTCGTCTACACGGCCTTCAGCGGTAGCCACCAAGACGCCATCAAGAAGGGCTTTGAGGCGATGGATGCCCAGGCCGAGGCCGAGGGCAAGCACGTCAACGATCTCGTCTGGGGGGTTCCGTACCTGCCCGTCGACCCGAAAGACCTGGGTCGCAGCTACGAGGCGGTCATCCGCGTCAACTCGCAATCAGGCAAGGGCGGAGTCGCGTACCTGCTTAAGGCCGACCACGCGCTCGATCTGCCGCGCAAACTGCAGATCGAGTTCAGTGGCGTCGTGCAAGCAAAGACCGACGCCGAGGGCGGCGAGGTGACCAGCGACCAGATCTGGGAGATCTTCCAAGACGAGTACTTGCCGTCGACTGACCCCGAGGCGAAGTGGGGCCGGTTCGAGCTGCTCTCGACGCGCACGGCGAGTGACATGACGGGTGTGACGCAGTTAAGCGCGACCCTGCGCGACGGAGAGGACATCGCCGCGATTGAGGCGACCGGCAACGGTCCGATCGCGGCATTCCTCAGCATGATGCAGGGCCAGGGCATCGCTATTCGACTGTTCGACTATGTCGAGCACGCGTTGTCGGCCGGCGGGGATGCCCACGCGGCGTCGTACGTCGAGCTCGAGGTCAACGGCCGCACCCTCTGGGGTGTCGGCATCGACCCTGATATCTCAACCGCGTCGCTCAAGGCCGTTGTCTCGGCGGTGAACCGCGCGATTCGTCTTGAGTCGCCCGACCGCGAGCTCGTCACCGCGTAAGCGTTACGAGGCCGTCGCGGCCCACTCCGCGAAACGGATGCCCGGCCCGGGCACCCCGGTCGTGTGCAGGCCCGCCCGGAAGGCTGCGGCAATGCGCCCGGGTACGCGCCACTCGACCACCCGGCTTGCCGCGGCCTCCGGTGTCGAGCCGCGAGCCTCGAGCCACTGTCGCGCCACCTCGGAAAGCGGCAACACCTCGGGCCCGCCGAGGTCGTCGACACGACCGCCGGACGGCATTGCCTGCGCGAGCTGCACGAGTCGCCCCGCGACGGCGGCCGTGCTGATCGGCTGCACCGGCATCTCAGGGGCGATGAGGCGCGGCAGACGCCGCTGCAGTCGAAGCAGGCCGCCGACGAACTCGTGAAACTGGGTGGCCCGCAAGATCGTGAACGGTACGCCGGACTCGGCGATGAGGCGCTCGCAGGCGAGTTTCGAGCGGTAGTACGTGTAGGGCACCGCGTCGACGCCGACGATCGACACGTAGACGAGATGCTGCGCGCCCGCGGCACTCGCGGCAGTCAGCAGGCGCCGCGTCGTGCGATCATCCGATCGGTTGTTGCTGGCGAGGTGCAACACGGTCTCGACCCCGTCGAGCGCGGCCGATAGACCTTCGCCCGAGTGCAGATCGGCGACGACGTGCCCGGCGCCGGGGCGGCGGCTCAGGATGCGCGGCTCGAGTCCGTCCGCGCGCAGGGCCTCGACGGTGGGGCGACCAAGGTTTCCCGTGCCGCCGGTGATGAGAACAGTCACAGCAGAATCCTCCTTGTGCGTTAGCCGCGCGGCTGGCTCGCGCCGGGAATCGGGGAGCGCCGGCGTGTGCGCGGCTCGGAGCCAGCTATGGGAATCGACGACGTGGTCGGGTGCAAGTGGATCACGCCCGTAGCGGTCGTGACCGTGCGTCCGCGCTCGAGGTCGGCCTCAGCATCCGCATCGGCACGACTGCGCCTGGGCAGGCTCGGCAGCTTGGGCAACCGCGTGATCGCGCGTTGCTCGGGCAGGCTCCAGCCGAAAAGCACCGAGGCCACGCGAACCCCAAAGGTCAGGGCCACGCCGATGATGCCCGCGACGAGCACGTCGACGTCGAGAGCGAGCAGCACCGCGATGGCGCCGGAGCCGGCCGCGGCGGCAATGGCGTAGAGCGAGCCGACGTGCATGAGCGCAATCGGCAGATTGAGCAAGAGGTCGCGCAAGATCGACCCGCCCACGGCCGCCAGTACGCCGACGAACACCGCCGCGACTTCGGGCAGGCCGAGAGCGAGCGCCTTCGTCGTGCCGATGGCACCGAACAGCCCAATTGTCAGAGCATCGAGCACCGTGATGAATCGATTGAGCCGCCGAAACACCCGCTCGAGCAACATGCCGAGCAGCGCCGCGCCGGTCGCTACGACGACGTACCAGTTCGACTGCAGGGGAGCGAGCGGCACATCGAGCAGCAGATCGCGCAAGAGACCGCCGCCGAACCCCACGACGATGCCGATGATCGCGACGCCGAGCCAGTCGAGCCGGCGGTCGCGAAACTGCGCGGCGAAGAGCGCACCTTGCAGTGCGCCGATGCCGACCGCGAGCAGGTCGACCCACAGGGGGATCACGAATACGTCGTCCACGTGCCCATTCTCTCGGTGGATGCTGTGCCGCACGTCATCGCGTCATGGGCGCGGCTCATCCGCTGTTCGTGTCACTCATACCCGAAGTGCTACAATCTCTTCTAGTCACAGTGACTTTAACAATCGGTGTTGAGCGGAAGGAGCATCCATGACGAGCACGACCGCCATTGGGCTCGCCGTCTCGACCGTGATTTTCGCGTTGCGAGCCGATGAGATGGGTGCCCCTCAGGTGTGGCTGCCCCTCGTGCGCCGCACGCGCGAACC
>JAYUKK010000161.1:0-12035 GCA_043764515.1 Microbacterium sp. | reverse complement strand
TGGGACTAATTGATGCGGCGCTTGACGCCGCCGGTGGAGTGCTCGCAGACCAGTGGAAAGACTTCTACACGGTGCCCGCCAACCTTCCTCCCACAGCTGCGCTCTTCGCCGCGGTGCCCAACGGCACTAATGCAGGCTTGGGCGTCAACACGGGGGCATCGTCGGGGGTGATCTCAAATGGCTCTCGCATCGTGGTGCCCGAGGGGTACGGGCTGGTGCTGTTCGAAGAGGGCGGAGTGACCGGCCTTGTCGCCCAACCGGGCGCCTACGAATGGCGTTCTGACGCTCCTGATTCACAGTCGGTTTTCGCGGGCGACGGAATCATCAGCCCGCTGATCAAAACCTCCTGGCAACGCTTCAAGTTCGGCGGACGCCCACAGGCAGAGCAGCGGGCATTCTTCGTCGCCTTGAAAGAACTGCCCAACAACCGATTCGGCACCGCAAGCGAGATCTACTGGGACGACGCCTACCTGAACGCCCAGGTGGGGGCGCTGGTTCGAGGCACGTACACGGTGCGAATCACCGACCCCATCTTGTTTGTGCGCAACTGGGTGCCCGCCTCCTACCTGCAGCCGGGAGTCGTGTTCGACTTCACCGATGCGGTGAATTCTGCCGCAACTCAGCTGTTCAACGAGGTTGTCGGGAGCCTGGCGCAAGCGTTGTCGAGGTACGTGAATGACCCTTCTCAAGGCAACCGCATCACGCGCATTCAGCAAGACACTGCGGGGTTTGCGCAAAGCCTCGCTGCAGTAGTCGAAGACACCTACCAGTGGCGCGAGCAGCGCGGTATCGAGATCGTCAACACGTCGATCGTCGCTTTGGAGTATGACGATGCGACGAGGCAGCTACTGACGACCGTTCAGCGAGCAGACGCACTTTTGGGCGCGCGCGGCAACTCGAACATGCAAGCGTCGGTCGCGGCAGCATTGCAGGCCGCTGGCGAAACCGAAGGTGCTGCGGGCATCTTGGGTCTTGCGGTGGCATCGGGAACGGCCGGCGTCTCGGGCCTTCAGCAGTCGACGTCAGGGGTTGCGGTGAACGCGACACCCGCGAGCACCTCGCCCGCTGAGTCTGCCGATGATGCACTTGCCCAACTGACCAAGTTCAAGGGCCTCTTGGATGCCGGGCTCATCACTCAGGCAGACTACGACTCTGCGAAGGCCAAGGTGCTCGGGTTGTGAGTCACAGTAACGCCTCCATTCCTCCAGTTGCCCCCGGCTGGTACCCCGACCCGGAAACCGGGGGAACGCGCTACTCCGATGGGTCGCGCTGGACCGGCGACGTGAGGCCGAGACGGCGAGTGTTCGCTGCCGCCTCGTCGATGCCCGAGTTGGCGATACCAGCGATTGTCGTGGCAGGTGGCTTTGCCATCATGTCGATCGGCGCTTACTCCGACTCCCTTCAGGGTGTCTGGATTCTCGTGGCCGTACTCACGGCTCTCTCTGGAGGTGTTGTTGGCATTTATCTCCTCCGCGGTCGAGGTCCGTCGACACAGTCGGTCGAGGCCCGTTTGGCACAGGAACGCAAGCAGGCGAAAGCTAAGCGACGGGCCGCCAACATCGCTGGTTTCGCTGCGGGTGTTGGCGGCATCTTTCGCCCCCGCGTGGAATCAGTCGCAGGCGAGTCGGCTGCCGTCGCGCAGATCAAAGCTGTTTCCAACCCGGAAACGGCGCAAGCGTTACAGAACCTCGAGAAGCTCTTATACACGAAGGCGATCACCGACACCGAGTACCAAGCGGCAAAAGACAAGCTGCTCGGAACCGTTCCGGGCGACGATTCCTTTGCGCAGATTAGAAAGCTTGCCGAGCTGCACGAAGCGGGGATTCTCGGCGACATTGAGTTTGCGGCCGCAAAGGCGAGAGCGCTTGGGATCTAGCTCATCCGAAGACCCCTCCCTCGATCAGACAACCTCCCACACCTTCCGCCCTACTTAGCTGGTGCGGTCCCAGAATGTCGTCCACGTGGTCGGATAGCGCCCGCGTGAGGACCTGGCCGTGAAGGCGGATTGAGGCAGGTCTACACGAGCGGGCCACATCGCCCAGGCGCGCACCTCGGCGACATCTTTCGCGGCGACATGCTGAATGATGCGAGCTTCGACCTCGGTCTGCAGTTCGCCGATGAGGTCGGCGATCAGGTCGATGAGGGTGATCCACTGCTCGAGGAAGTTCGCCGGAATCTCTTGCGCAGCAGTCATGCCGATGACGCCCGGCCGGATGCTTCCGTCGGTGTCGATCCCGACGAATGCGAAGGTGGTCGCAAGTTGCGATTGCGAGTGCGCCACTCGCTGATTGCGGTACTCGGTGATGCGGGCGTGCAACTCGGCGTGCTCTGCCGGGATGCTGATGTGATCGGTGATCGGCGCGCGCACCTTTGAGTGGAAGTAGGTGCGGCAATAGGCGACGGCCGCGTATCCGATCAGGAACTGACGTGCATCATCCAGCGGACCCTCATCCCCAATACCGGAGATCGCGAGCTCGAGCGCGGTGCGTGCCTCGGTGAGATCGGCTTGATAACTCGAGAACTCGACGAACAGTCGCGCGTCGACGGAGTCGGGTAGGTGCCGAGTCTCGAGGCCGTCGGGCGGAGGGATGCTCATGGGTTCAGTATGGCGAGGATCGAGGGTTTTCGTGACGTGGCAGGGCCTCACCTTTGTCGGTGCTCCCTCATAGCCTGAAGGTGAGCCCGTCAGAGCGAGGGGCCGGGAAGGCCGGAGATGTCGGAGACCACAGCCAAGAAGATCCTCTACATCGACATGGACAACACCCTCGTCGACTTCCCGAGTGCGTTTCCGCACGTCGAGCCGGCGCTGCTTGAGAAGCACGCTGAGCACAAGGACGACATCCCCGGCATCTTCGCTCACATGCAGCCGATGCCCGGCGCGATCGACGCCGTGCACGAGCTCGCCCCGCTGTTCGACATCTACGTGCTCTCGACCGCCCCGTGGGCGAACCCGACCGCCTGGCACGACAAGGTCGAGTGGATTCAGAAGTACTTCGGTGCCGACGAAGACGGCCCACTTTGGAAGCGGCTGATCCTCTCGCACCACAAGCACTTGAACCGAGGTGACTTCTTGGTGGATGACCGCCCCCACAAGAACGGGGCCGAGCGGTTTCACGAGCACGGGGGAGAAGTCATCCACTTCGGCCCCGAGGGTACCCACAAGACCTGGCCCGAGGTCGTGGAGTACCTGAAGGAGCGCGCGTGACCGTCTACGTGGAACACGCATGGAGCCGAGGCCCGTTCGCCGACCTCGACGAGAGGGGCAGGATCGAGCAGGCGTCGCGAGCTCAAGCCATCGCGGTGATCGCGCACCGTGGGCAGAAGGACAAGCCCGGGATCGACTACATCGACCACCCGCTGGCTGTGGCGACGCACTTCGATCCGCTCGAAGACTCGCTCGAGTGCTGCGCGTCCTGGTTGCACGATGTTCTCGAAGACACTGACATCACGGCCGACGACCTCGAGATCGCCGGCATCCACCCGGAGGTGATCCACGTCGTCGAGCTGCTGACGCGTCGAGAGGGCGAAGGTGTCGACGAGTACTACTGGCACATCTCCCAGAACGAGGCGGCGCGGGCGGTCAAGTGGGCAGACCTGCTGCACAACACCGAACCCAGCCGCCTCGGAGCGCTCGACGAGGCGACGCAGGCGCGTCTTCGCGCGAAGTACGAGCACGCGTTCGCAGCAATCGGTGCCCCCTGGCCGAATCACCTGGATGAAGGTCAGGTGGGTGGCTCGTGGTTCGGCAGCCCTCTGCTGTATTCAGGTTCGCTTGACGAGTAGAACGGGCCACAACACGGGAGGGAACGCCATGTCGAGGTTCAGCACGAAGAGCGGTGATGTGCACACCTTCCTCTGTTCGCGGTGCGGCGAGGTCGCAGCCACAATCATGGCTGTCCCCGGTCTTCAGATGGAGTGGTTAGGAACCGTCACGGCTCGTGCACCGGCCGCACTGGTGACCGCCCTCGAGGAGGAGAGAGTCGACCCCCGTGAACTGTCGACGATCGACTGGGAGCTGGGGGCGTTTTGCTGCCGACGCTGCGAGCAGAACTACTGCGCCAAGTGCTGGCACGTCTGGCCCGTGTTCGACGACGATGGCTCCATGTGGTTCGAGGAGTACCGGGGAAGATGTCCCGAAGGGCATGAGCAGCGGCTGCAGGACTGACGCTTCAGCCGAACTCGGGTCGCTCAGGGCGCATCGGCACCGCGGGTAGGCCTGCGGCCAGAATCGCGTCGAGCAAGCGGTACGCGCGTTCGGGCGGAAGCTCCCCGGGGAAGTAGTGCTCGAACACCTGCTCTGCCTCTTCGACGGAGCCGGTTGAGAGAATGGCGAGGAGGGTAGCGATGTCGTCGCGGTTGAGGGTGACCATCACACGCTCCTGAGGCTCTCGGCGTCGATGAGCACGCCGCGCCGGGCGAACTCGTCGGGTATCGGGCCCAATACTGCGGCCGTCACGAAGCGACTGTCGGTGAGCATCCGTGGTTCGTCGATGGTGGGCGCGCTGTCGATCCACGGGGGGAGAGGTGCGCCGACCTCGTTCAGCCGGTACTCCGTCAGGCTCGCGAGCGCGGCGTCGTAGAGGGTGTCGCCCGTGGCCTGAGGCGGGTAGGCAGTGAGCACCACGCGGTTGGTCGGGGTCTCTGCTGCGAGATCGTCGTTGAAAGCAAGCCAGCTGCGAAACGCTTGAGACCGGTCGTTGGCGCCAAGCCACTGTCGAATCTCAGTCGAGGCCTCTAGTGCCGTGCTTCGGAGTGTGGGCGAGATGGTGAGCCGAGCCCCGCTGCTTCTCAGGAGGGTGTCAAGCGTGTCGACGCGCGGCACGCGCCGGCCGCTCTCGATGAACGAGATGTTCGACGCCGGAAGGCCCGTGCGGGCGGCGAGTTGCGTCTGGCTCACTCCGCGGGCGTTGCGGGCGGCGCGACTAAGGGTAGCGATCGTCATGGCTCACCTCCGATTTTATCGGAAACGATAATGATGTGACGTGGTGTTGGTCTTGGTACCCAGCGGTGCGGTGATGCCAGGCGTGCTCCAGTTCTCGCTCGAATCCTGCATGATTGACCTACCCGAACCCGATCGACAGGATGACCCGTGCGTCGCTTGACCCGAATAGTTGCTGCCGTGCTGCTCGCTGGGTCGATGGTGTTTGCGGGTGCATCCGCCGCCTCCGCGGTAGGCGGAATGCAGATCTTCGTGACGTTGCCAGCGGGTACGACGCTGACTCTCGATGTGGAGAGCAACGACACTATCGAGAACATCAAGCAGAAGATTCAAGACAAGACCGGGCTGCTGCCCGAGCAGTTTGACCTGACCTACGCCACCGCGACGCTCGTGGACTTCCGCACGTTGGCCGACTACAACATTCAGACAGAGAGCACTCTGCAGCTGGTGCCTCGTGTTGCGCTGACGTTCTCGACGCTGACCTTGCCGCCGTTCGTGCTCGACGTGCCCTACGTTACTTCGGTCGTCGCGACGGGCGGCCTCGGCTCCGCCACCTTCGCCGTGACGGCGGGTGCATTGCCTGCTGGAATCACCTTCGACCCGACGACGGGCGCACTCTCGGGCACCCCGCGCGCTGCCGGGCCCTGGTCATTCACCATTACGGCGAACGCCGGGGGAGTCACCGCCACGCAGACGTTCTCGGGCACGGTCGCGCCGCAGCTCGCGGCGACGGGCGGCGAACCGGTGCCACTTTTTACTGTCGCCGCGCTGTTGCTGCTGGCGGGCGGGCTCGTTCTCATGGCGCGGTCTGCGCTCCGCATTCGGGCCACGCAATCGCACTAGGGTCACCTCATGGCCGCCGACCCCACCGACCACTGGACGCCCGTGGGCGTCGTGTTCGAGAACCACCCCATCGAGATTGACGGGGTGAATCCGTGGGAGGAGTCGTGGAAGTCGACGAATGAGATTGCCCATGTGCGGCATCCGGCGTATCCCACGCAGGTGCATACAGCGTCGGTCTATGTCATGACGGTCGAGGGCCGCGACATCCTGTTCGCGGCGGGCGAGCTCTCGAACGGGGTGTGGGGTTTCTATCGCCCGTGGCCCGCGCGGTCGGTGCCGTTCTCAGCGGGAGCTGTTGGTCGTGCGGCCCCGCACGATGCCGATGAACTCATTGACTAACGGATGCGCGGCCGCCGTCGGCCACACGAGCGAGATGCTCGTCTCAACCCCGTCGGTCAGCGGACGGGCCACCACGTCTTTGCGCGAGTGGGCGCGGGCCACCGACTGGGGCATGACGGCAACTCCGACGTTGGCGGCGACGAGCTCGACGGCGTCGGATCCGCTGCCGGCGAGCAGGTCAACCGTGAGCATGACGAGGTCGTCGAGTTCGCCCAGCTCGACGAGGCTCACGCTGTCGAGGCCGGCCACGAGCGATCCCTTCGGGGCGAGTACGACAGGCGCCTCGCGGTAGAGCGGGATGGCGTGCCAGTGCTCGTTTGCACTGACGTTGCGCAGCAGCGCCATGTGGGCGGTGCCGTCTGCGAGGGCCGCGAGCGCAGCATCCTGATTCATCGGAAGCATGTCGAGGCGGCCGCGAGTGCGACGATCGCGCCAGACGCGCTGCCACTTGCCCGGAGTTACGCCGGGCACGAAGGCCACGCGCAGAGGGTCGGGATACGGAGCGGCCATGGGCTCAGGCTATCGGCGCGCGGCCCGACGCCGGTCGACCGCGTACGCTCGACACCATGACCGATGCACCGCGTGAAGACAATCGCCAGCAGCCGAAGCCGAAAAAGGAGCAGCTGCTGAGCCCCGCGACGGCGGCCAAGAAGCTCAACCTCTACTTGCCGGCCACGCCCGCGGAGTTTCAAGCGACGCCCATTTCGCGCACCGCGCTGCAGGCACTGAGCGACAGCCCGCCCGAGTGGCTCGCGACGCTGCGCCGCGAAGGTCCGCACCCGCGCGATGAGGTCTCGCGCCGCCTGGGCGTCTCGAACTCGGCGCTCGCCCGCGCCGGAGTGAGCGACCACATGACCACCGCCGAGATTCGCGCGCTGCTCGACGACCGGCCCGAGTGGCTCGTGGTCGAGCGCGAGAAGCACGCGCCGGGCACGGGCATCGTGCCCGGAACCGCGATCGGCGAGCGGCCGGCGCGGGTTGAGCCTGTTGCGTCGGATGATGACGACGACGACACTGACGAGTACGTCTGACGGCTCGGCGCCGCGTGAGAGGCTCGACGGCATGACGGTGGTCCATCATCCCGAAGCCGATGCGATTGCCGCCGCGATCTGTGAAGCCCTCGACGACGTGTCAGTCGCGGCGGGCTTTGCTCGGGGTCAGCGCTACTCAGAGCGCGACATGGCGTCGGTGATTTTCTGCGCCGACCCTGCGATGCTCACGCCGCGACTGCGTGCGCGCATCGATGACGACACGCACGGCCCAGACGGCCCGCACTGCATCGACCTCACCGTCCAGGCACGTCGTTCGCCAGAGCGCGCCTGGGCTGTGACGCGTGCTGATCTCGAAGGCGAAGAGGTGCCGCTGAGCAATGACGCTCTAGCCGACGCACTCGGTGCGATCGCGGGGTGGCTCGACAGTCAGACGACCTCGGCCTAAAGCACGAGGCGTTCGCCCCGCTGCCCGGTGACCTCGGCGATGAGCTCGAAGTCTGTGTCGACCGCGAGCACGGTGCAGCCGGTGAGTTCGGCCGTGGCGGCGATGAGCAGGTCGGCAATCGACGGGGCGCGGTGCTGGCCCCGGTCGCCGAGCAGGTGTTGCACCTCGAGAGCACGGCGCTCGATGCCCGGCGTCAGGTGCTCGACGGGCATGAGCGAGAGCGGGGGAGACGCAAACTCGAGGCGCGACTGCTCGGCAGAGCGCATCGAGTAGCCGATCTCGAGCTGCGTGATTCCCGAGATGCGCACGAGCCCGCGCGCGATGCGGGTGAGCCACTCGTCGACGTCGCGGCTATCGGCAAGGCGGGCGTACGCCGACTTGTCGATGATCCACGGGGTTACCGCCACGCGGCGCTCATGATGTTGGGGTCATCGAGGTCGCGAGCGGCATCGGATGCGCGCCGCAAATCATCGACCGAAATCTCGGCGGGCGACTCGCGCGGCACCCCGGCGAGCACATCGAGTTGGCGGCGCAGGTACTCGTTGCGCGAGAGCCCGAGCGTCGAGGCTTGTTCTTCGATGCGGGCGACGGATTCGTCGCTGAGCCCGCGAATGAGGATGTCGGTCACGCAGCGCTCCTTCGACGATCGGTTACCGCGATGATATCGCGATATCGCCCGGCCCGCGTTGCTTCTCCCGCGGCCGCGCCCAGACGACGAGCTACCCCGGCAGCACCGCAGCAAGCCCCACCAGCCCGAACACGACGCTCGCGGCAAGACTCGCACTCGCGGTCGCTCCGGCGAGAGGCAGCAGCGCGGCGGCGGCGCCCTCGCGCAACCCCCAGCCGCTAATCGTGATGGGTACGAGCATCGTGAGCAGAATGAGCGGCACGAGCGTCACGACCGCGGCGAACGAGAGGCTGAGGCCCACCGCGGCTGCCGACGCCCAGAACGCGATGAGGATGCACGCCGTGGTTCCCGAGCTGAGGGCCACTTGCGCCAGCACGACTCGGCGACCCACGAGAGCAATCGCCGCCGTGCGCGACAACTCGGCCATGCGCGGGCCGACGCGGCCGGGCAGCCAGCGGGCAGCGAGCAACACCCCGACGACCGCGAGCGAGACGAGGGTGATCGAGGCGGCGAGGCCGAGCATCCACCCGGGCCATTCGAGGCCCCCGGGGGCGAGGGTCGTGACGGTCACCGCGATGCTCATCGTCGCCAGCAAGGCCACTTGCCCGGCGAATCGCTCGACGACGACGGCCTGCGCGGCCACAGCGAGCCCGGCCTGCTCGCGGCTGCGCACGGCGCGGCCCGCGTCGCCGACGACTCCGCCGGGCACGGTCGAGTTGACCAGTTGCGCGAGGTAGTACTCGCGCAGCGCGTGGCCGCGGCTGAGCGGCAGTCCGAGCGCGTCGGCCGTGAGGCGCCAGCGTTCGGCAGCGAGCACGGTGTGCAGAGTGAGGGCGGCGAGGGCGACGATGACCCACCACGGGTTGACGCCGAGCAGCACGGCAACCGCGTCACGGCCATCAGCCACCTGCCACAGCAGCACGAGCAGGCCGATCGTCACGAGGGCCTGCACGCTAACGATGAGCGCGCGGCGCCCTAGGCCTTGCGCCGCCACAGCCAGACGATGTCGCGACCGAACGACCACCCGAGCGCGCCCAGCACACCAACGGTCAACGCGATGGCGATCACGTGCGGCAGCCCGGGCAGCTGAAGCACAATCAAGGTGATCATTTGGATGACGGCGACAACCTTGCCGCTGTAGCGCGGAGGCAGCGGGTCGTAGAGCCACGGCCAGATCGCGCCGGCCACCCAGAACACGTACCGCGGCAGCCCAAGGATCAAAACAATCCACGGCGCCCCGCCCACGACGGCCGCCAGCGCGGCGAGCACGAGGGCGAACACCGAGTCGACCTCCATGTCGAAGCTGCCGCCGACCGCCGACGACAGCCCCTGCCGTCGGGCGAGCCAGCCGTCGACGCCGTCAAGGCTCAGCGAGATCGTCGCGATGACGATGATCGGCACGGGCGCGGGCGACACCCCGACGAGCGGAATGACCAGCGTCGACACGAGTGCAAGCCGCAGCAGCGTGACGGCGTTGGCATAGCCAAGACGGGCATGCGGGTGCCGCCGATGCAATCGCCACGCCGCGACGGATGCCCCCACGCTGTAGACCGCAACGCCCACTCCGATCGCCACAACCCCGGCGCTCGCGAACAGCCAGCCCCCGAGCCCTGCGACCACCCCGCCCCCGAGGACCGCCAGCACGGCGAAGCGCCGCACGGGCGGATCCGTCGAGCGCAACGGAAAGAAGCGCCTGGCGCGAGGGGAGGCGTCGACAGCGGTCATGCTTAGCCGGCCGCGACCTCGTCGCGCTTCGGCAGCACCCAGCCCTTGCGCGGGTAGTGGCAGGTGTAGCCGTTGGGGTACTTAAGGAGGTAGTCCTGGTGTTCCTCCTCGGCCTGCCAGAACGGAGCCTCGCGCTCGATCGTCGTCACGGCCTTCGACGGCCACAGGTGTGAGGCGTCAACGTCGGCGATGGTCTCGCGCGCGACAGTCTCTTGCTCAGGGCTGAGCGGGAAGATCGCCGAGCGGTAGCTCGATCCGACATCGTTGCCCTGGCGGTTCAGGGTCGACGGGTCGTGAATCTGGAAGAAGAAAGCCAGCACGTCGCGGTAGGTCGTGGCCGTCGGGTCGAAGACGATCTCGACCGCCTCGGCGTGGCCCGGGTGGTTGCGGTACGTCGCGTTGGCATTCGCGCCGCCGGTGTAGCCGACGCGGGTGCTGAGCACGCCCGGCTGGCGGCGAATCAGGTCTTCCATGCCCCAGAAGCAGCCGCCAGCGAGCACGGCCGTTTCGGTGCCGGGAGTGCGGGTGATAGCCCCGGTGCTGATGTCAACGGTGTCGGTCATGATGCGTCCTTCGTGAAGAGAGCGGTGAAGTGGCCGTAACCCTCGGCCTCGAGCTGGTCGGCGGGGATGAAGCGCAGCGATGCCGAGTTCATGCAGTATCTCAAGCCTCCCGCATTCCGGGGCCCGTCGTCGAATACGTGACCGAGGTGGCTGTCGGCTCCGGATGACCGCACCTCGGTGCGCGTCATGAACAGCATGCGGTCGGTCTTGGTGGTGACGGCCGCCTCGTCGATGGGCTTCGTGAAGCTGGGCCATCCGGTGCCGCTATCGAACTTGTCGGTGGACGAGAACAGCGGCTGCCCCGAGACGATGTCGACGTAAATGCCCGCCTCGTGGTGGTCGTGGTACTCGTTGCGGAAGGGCGGCTCGGTGCCATCGTTCTGGGTCACCCGACGCTGCATGTCGGTCAGGCGGGCGATCGCCTCGGGCGTCGCGCGGTACTCGGTGGTCATGTGGTCCTCCTCAGTCGACGGCGCTGGGTGCGGCGTCACCTAGTGGAACAGCCGCGCGTGCGAATCGGTTCCCGCGGGGCTGGGAGCCGCCTGGGAGTTCGAGTCAGACGGCGGGGGTCGGTTGCGTCGCCGTCGAGGGCTCCGTGGTCGTATCAGCTGACGCGCGCTTGTCGGGCAGCGTCACGAGCCAGCAGCCGATCAAGATGAGCGCGAAGCCGAGTCCCGTGTAGACCGTCACGGCCTCGCCGAGCACGAGAGCGCCGGCGACGACCGCGACTGCGGGGTTGACGTAGGTAATCGCCGTCATGCGCACGGGGCCGATTTCGGCGATGAGCGCGAACATGAGCAAGAACGCCACGGCACTGCAGAGCACGGCGAGCACCACCACCGAGGTGATGACGGGCGGCGACGGCACCTCGCTGGGCCAGCCCCCGGTGATCGCGACAATAGGCAGGTAGATGAGACCCGCGATCGTGAGCGCGAGGGCCATGATGCCGAGGCCCGGGAGGTCGTGCATCCACTTCGAGAGAATCGCGGGCCCGACCGCGTAGCCGACGACGGCAACCCCGATGAGGGCGACGGCGCCGAGGTCGCCGCCGCCGAGGTCGAGGCCGACGACGGCGGCCACGCCCGCGGTGCCCGTGATGAGACCGAGCACGGTGAGCGCCGTGACGCGGTGACGGCGACCCATGAGAAAGGCGACGCCGATCGCGACGAGGGGGATGCTGGCGAGCAGAAGCCCGGTTGTCGAGCTCGGCAGGCTTTGCTCGGCGGCATTGAGGGCGTACCAGGGCAGCACGATCTCGGCGATGGCGAAGGCGAGCAAGGGCTTCCACCGCCGCAGAACGAGGCCGAGCGTCCTTTGCCGCGCGGCGATCGGCAGCAGCAAAGCCGCGGCGATGACGCATCGCGCCAGCACAAGAAATTCGGGGGTGAGTTCGGCGACCGCGATCTTGATGAACAGGTAGGGGATGCCCCAAATGAGACCGAGCGCGACGAACAGGATGAGGCCGCGACGAGTCATGGCTCCATCATCGCGCAGGCCCGGCGTGCTCACCGCCGCGCACGTGAGCACGGGCGTAGCCTGGCGCCGTGCCGCACCCGAACTC
>JAYUKK010000160.1:0-3440 GCA_043764515.1 Microbacterium sp. | reverse complement strand
GTCGACGCGCGACGAGCTCGTGGGCTTCATCGTGCGCGGCGACGTGACGATCGTCGAACGCCAGCCCGAGATTCAGCTCTACCCCGCGGGCGGCTGAACCCGTTCGCTCTGGCGCGCGCGGTCGGCGAGCATCGAGTTCCATGCCTCGAGGTCGGCATCGCCATCACGGTCGGCGCGGCGGTCGAGGCGTTTGGTTTCGCGCCCGTCGGCGCGGCTCCAGCTCCACACCACGAGCATCGCGAGCATGAGCGTGGGAATCTCGCCCACGCTCCACGCGATGCCCCCACCGGTTTGTTGATCGGCGAGCGGAGTCTGGCCCCACTCACGACCCATCGCGCCAAACCACTCGGGCAGCAGCAGGCCCGTGCCGGTGATGAGCGAGAGTCCAAAGAAGGCGTGAAAGGCCATCGTCGCGAGCAGAATGATGAGCCGAAGCGGGTAGGGCGGTCGGTAGGGGGCCGGGTCGACACCAATAAGCGCGTTGACGAACAGGTACCCGCTGAGCAAGAAGTGCAGGACCATCCACTGGTGTCCCAGGTGGTCGCTCACCGACCACGAAAATAGTGGCGAGTAGTAGAACACCAGGAGCGAGACAGCAAAGACGACCGAAGCAACGATGGGGTGACCAACGATTGCCGCGAAGCGAGAATGCACGATCGCCAGAATCCACTCACGCGGGCCCCGCGATCCGTCTTTGCGGGCGTGGATGGCCCGTGCCGCCAGCGTCACGGGCGCCCCCAGCACGAGCATCACCGGAATCCCCATGCTGAGCACCATGTGGCCGAGCATGTGGACGCTGAATAGGTAGCGCTCGTAGACAGCGAGTCCGCTGCTCGTCACCACCACGAGAAGCGCCATGCCGAGCGTCCACAAAATCGTGCGGTGCACGGGCCAGGGGTCTCCTCGCCGGTGGAGACGCACGACTCCTGCGATGTAGAAGAACGCGCCGAAGCACGCCAGCAACGCCCAGAGCAGGTTGAGGTCCCACTCGGTCGCCAGTCGCCACGCTTCGAAAGCGGGCGGGAGCGGTGAGCCAGTGAGAATCTCGGCGGGGGTCGGATCCGCGAGCAGGGTGACGGGCACTTGCGGCACCGGCGTTGGCGTGCGCGCGAGTGCCGTCGCGAGGCCCGAGGCGACCCCCATGAGGGCAAGTTCGGCACTTACGATAATCCAGAACGTGGAGCGGGGGGGCCGTTCTGTCTCGAGTCGGCCAATGAGACGCCGCCGGTATGCCGCCCCGAATGCACCGAGACCGATGAGCGATGCAACCTTCGCGGCGACGATCAGGCCATACGGTGTGGCGAGCGCCTCAACGCCACCCATGCGCAGCTGTGCACTGACGAGACCGGAGACCGCGACGACGATGAAGGCCACGAGAGCGATCGTCGAGTACCGGGCGAGCACGATCGGCAGCCGATCGGCAAGCGCGGTGCGAATGAGCAAGATGGTGAGCAAGCCCCCCACCCAC
Source organism: Microbacterium sp. (assembly GCA_043764515.1). Taxonomy (GTDB): domain Bacteria; phylum Actinomycetota; class Actinomycetes; order Actinomycetales; family Microbacteriaceae; genus Microcella. Next base: position 1,972 of record JAYUKK010000160.1, on the reverse strand, counting down.
ACGGCCGCAAAGACGCTGTGCAGATACACCGCCGTCACGGCTGCATCATGGTCGGCCGTGCCGCCCGAGTGCCCCGTTTGTGCAACCGGCCACAAGGCAGCAAGGGCGACGAGCGCCACGAAGGCAAGCACGGCAGGGCTGCGCACCGCGAAGCACAACACCGTCACGACCGCTGCCATGAGAGTTGTCGCGAGCCACGCCTGACCGAGCTCGGTCGAACTCAAAAACGCGGCGATGAGCCTGCCGAATCGGTTGTCGATCGAGATGGGCTCAAGGTAGGCCGCGAGGAACGTGAAGAAGGCTGACGCCGCCGACGCGATCGTCCAGACCGCGGCCGACGCCGCCGCCACGTCGAGGGCACGGTTGTGTTCGGGTTGGTCGGCCGACAGTGCCAGCAGGGCGAGCAACAACCCACCGATGGCACCGGCCGCGCCGAGCGTGCCCGCGAGCTTTGCGATCGGAAGCCCGTAGCGCACGGCAGCTCCGGGGTCGGCGATGAGGGCTGCCTCGGCTCCTCCGCCCAACACGAGCCCGATGAGCACGGCGAGAACAGCGGTCGACGCGAGCGCCGTCACTCCGATAACCCCCCAGGGCAGGGGAGTCGTGCGCACGCGCGCGGCTGTAGCAGTCACTGGTTCAGGCTAGGCGACGGCGCTGTGCGGGCGCTCGGTGCCGCCCCACCGGCCCGCGTGATCCGTCATCGTCACACACCACGATGGGCGGCTCCCCGGTATCAGGGAGCCGCCCATCGAGCGTGGTGCTGGTGAGTGCCGACCTACTTGGCGGCGGCCTTCAGCTTGCTGCCGGCGCTGACCTTGATGCCGTACGAGGCGGCAATCTGGATGGCGGCACCGGTCTGCGGGTTACGGCCCGTGCGCGCCTCGCGGTGCGTGCGCTCGAACGAGATCCAGCCCGGGATCGCAACCTTGGTGCCGCTCTGGACGGCGCCAGAGACGACCGAGAAGAGGGCGTCGACGGCGCGGTTCACATCAGCCTGGCTCAGGCCCGACTCAGCGGCGACGGCCGCGACAAGCTCGGAACGGTTCATGGTGTCCTCCTCGGACCTCAACGTTGGTGGAGACGATTCGCGATCGTGATCTGACCTCGAACCGCCTCGACGGTACCAGCACTTCCGCGTGTTTCCGGCCAAGTCGACCCGGTGCGCCGCAACTGGTTGCCTCGTGCGTTAACGGGAGGAGGGGGCGTCCACTCGGGACGCCCCCTCCTCGGGAGACTGGCGGAATGCGCGCGAGCGCTACCAGCTCGACTTCGTGATGCCGGGCAGTTCGCCGCGGTGTGCCATGTCACGGAAGCGCACACGCGAGATACCGAACTTCGTCAAGACACCACGGGGGCGACCGTCGACGGCGTCGCGCGAACGCACGCGAACGGGCGAGGCGTTGCGGGGCAGCTTCTGCAGACCCTTGCGCGCAGCCTCGCGCGACTCGTCGGTGCCGTTCGGGTCAACGAGGGCCTTCTTCAGTTCCAGACGCTTTGCGGCGTACCGCTCAACGACAACCTTGCGCTGCTCATTGCGCGCGATTTTGCTCTTCTTCGCCATGACTTAGCGCTCCTCGCGGAATTCGACGTGCTTGCGGATGACCGGGTCGTACTTCTTCAGCACGAGGCGGTCGGGGTCGTTACGACGGTTCTTGCGGGTCACATAGGTGTATCCGGTACCGGCGGTCGACTTGAGCTTGATGATCGGACGGACATCTTGTTGCTTAGCCATTAGATCTTCACCCCACGAGCGAGCAGGTCTTTCACGACAGACTCGATGCCGCGGGCGTCGATCGTCTTGATGCCCTTCGCCGACAACGTCAGCGTGACGTTACGACGAAGCGACGGCACGAAGTACGTCTTCTTCTGGATATTCGGGTCGAAACGACGCTTGGTGCGTCGGTGCGAGTGCGAAATGTTGTGCCCAAAGCCGGGAACGGCTCCGGTCACCTGGCAGGTTGCTGCCATGGGT
>JAYUKK010000159.1:0-3443 GCA_043764515.1 Microbacterium sp. | reverse complement strand
TGCTGCTCGGGCACCTTCGCCGTGAAGGTGAGCGCCTCGATGGCGGAGGGCTTCAAGTAGCGACCTGACCTGCCGCGGAGCAACAAGAGCCCGTCGGCGGCTCGTTCGAGAGTCTTGAACGCGATCGGTTCAATCTCGATCGGTGTCGTCAGATAGGCCCACCACTGGTTCTCATTCACTCGCGCATCAGCGTTCACTTCGAAACCAGTACGCCAGAAAGGGCGAGACGCAAGTCGAGCGACAAAGCAGGCTGACTTCCGTGGAGCCACGAAGTACAACAGCACCAAGTCGCCAAGCTCTCCGTTCTTCGGAGCGGTCCACATCATGTCGTAGATGCCGACCGAACCCTCCGCACCTGCTTCCACAAGATCCTCGTCGGTCAGGTATGAGGCTCCGTCGCCGATGAGTAACCAAGCATTCCGTGGCTCAGACTCGTTCGGATCACCCTTGACGAAAGAGACAACGGACTGCGACGAAACGATCGATCTACTCTCCCAGGCCTCGGCAAAGGTGAAGATATCGCTCTCAATGAAGGCTGTACTGAACCCTTCGACCGGCCGCTCGAACACAAGTCGAGGAACTAACTGGGTCGAGTCGTCGTTCTGGTGCTCGACGTAGGCCTGGAGCTCGCCTGATGAAGGCGATGGTTGAGTTTCAACCCATCGGAGAACCTCGTCATCAGTGGGATGACCATTGTCATCGTCCAACAGGTAGGCCCGAATCCGGACTCGGGACTCCCCCTCCTTAACGTTGGCGATCACATGAGCGTCGTGCGAAAAGAACTCAACGCGGTTCGGTTCGCCGGCGATGTAGCCGTCTTCCCGGCCAGTGTCGTGAAGGAGCTCCTTCAGAGCAGGATGAAGGTGTACCAGTTCTTGTGTGCTCACAGCCAAGGGGTCTCCCAACGTCCGGCCAGCTGGCGAGACGAACGTAGCTGACCAATACGACATCCGTGTGGCTGTGCGGGGGCTAAGTCGTTGCCTCTACCGGCACGAATCTAGTGAATTGCCCGAAAGTCGATGTTGTTCTCGTTCATCACAGCTCCGGGGTGTGCGGGGGCGGCACGCGCGTGCCACCGAGTGCGGACCCGGGCCGAGTGGCCGAGGCTTCGAAGGCCGCGCCGAAGGCGAGCAGCCGAGAGTCATCCCACGCGCGGCCCGCGAAGGTCAGCCCGATGGGCATGCCGATGTCGGCCATGAGCCCCATGGGCACCTGCACGCACGGTATGCCAAGGTGCCGCGGAACGAGGTTGCCATTCGCGACCCACGTGCCGTTGCGCCAGGCGAGCTCAGCGCTCGCGGGGTTGACGTCGGCGTCGGCCGGCCCCACATCGGCGACGGCCGGAAAGACCACGGCGTCGAGGCCGAGCTCGTCCATCCACGCTTCGAGGTCGCGGCGACGCGTCTCGGTGAGACCGCGCACGCCCTCGGCGATGGTCGGGATGCTCTCGAGTGCGGGCACACCCGTCGCGCGGGCGCGGTGCACGTAATCCTCGAGCGGAACGTCTTCGGGTGCGAAGCGGCTGAGGTGATCGTCGTAGCGCCCGGGCAGCGAGCCGGGAGGGGTCGGGAAGATGAGCTCAGGGTCCACATCAGCAAGCCGGTGCAGCGCGGGGTCGCCGTTCGCCTGCAAGAACTCGTCCCACCCCCACATGCTCAGCTCGTAGAGCTCGTGGTCGGCGAAGTGCGGCGGAACCAGGCCGCGCGCGACCATCGAGCGGTCATCCGCCCGCCCCCGGGATTCGTAATTCGTAACGACCGGGAAGTCGACCTCAACGACGGTCGCCCCCGCTGCTTCGAGATCGGCGCGCGCTTTCTGCCACTGGGCGATGACGGTCGGCCGCGTCTCGATCGGGTCGTCACTGTCGGTGTCGCCGAGGTACAGGCGCGGCACGCCGAGGCGCATGCCGCGCAGGGCATGAGGGTCGGCGAGTGCGGGGTACGACTCCGGCCGCAGTGTCGATGACGGCGGGATGCTCACCCACGGCTGCGCCCGCCAGAAGTCGCCCTTAGTGGTCGTGTCGTCGGCCACTACCGCGTCGAGCACGAGCAGCAACTCGGCCATCGTGCGCGTGTAGGGAACCACGACGTCCATCGTGGGCACGAGCGGCCAGTTGCCGCGCACCGAGATGACGCCCCAGCTCGGGGTGTAGCAGCACAGCCCGTTGTTGCTCGCTGGGCCCCGCCCACTTGACCAGGTCTCTTCGGCGAGCGCGAAGGCCGCGAAGCTTGCCGCGAGGCCGGTGCCCGAGCCGTTTGATGAGCCCGAGCCAAAAGGGGCGGTGAGGTACGCAGGGTTGTACGGGCTCTCGGCCCGGCCGTAGAGCCCGCGCTGCATGCCGCCATTGGCCATAGGCGGCATGTTCGTGAGGCCCAGGCAGATGGCGCCGGCCGCGCGCAAGCGCTCGACCGTGAACGCATCGTGCTGTGCCACGAGTTCGGCGAACGCAGGCGAGCCGCTCGCGACCGTGAGGCCGCGCACCATGTAGCTGTCTTTCGCGAGGTACGGGATCCCGTCGAGGGGCCCGAGTGCGGCACCGGATGCTCGCCGCGCGTCACTCGCCCGCGCCTCGTCGAGCGCCGCCGGGTTGTCGACCACCACGGCATTCAGCGCCGGGCGCGTGCCGTCGCTCGACGGCTCACGGTCGAAGGCCACGATGCGATCGAGGTAGCCCTGCACGAGGTCGACGGCGGTCACACGACCCTCGGCGAGCGCCGCGGCCAGAGTGACGGTGCTCGTCTCTACGAGCGGGATGCTTCGCGGTGCTCCGCTCGTCACGCGGCGCTCTCCGCGCCGCGCGCATCCGCGCCGCGGGGCTGCTGCTGCGTGATGCAGTGGATGCCGCCACCGCGGGCGAGAATCTCGCGGGCGTCGACCGTCACGACCTCGCGGCCGGGGTACGCGGCGCCGAGCAGTTCGCGGGCCCGAGCATCCGCCACCGGGTCGTCGTAACCGCACGCAATGACGCCGCCGTTGACGGTGAGGTGGTTGACGTAGTTCCAGTCGACGAAGCCTTCGTCGTCGGTCAATTGACTCGGTGCGGGCAGGTCGATGATCTGCAGGCTGCGGCCCGCGGCATCCGTCGCCTGCTCGAGTACCGCGCGCACCTCGCGCATGACGGCGTGGTCGGGGTGTGATTCGGCGGGCTGTTCGTGCACCAGCACGGTGCCGGGCGCGGCGAAAGTCGCGATCATGTCCACGTGCCCGCGCGTGCCGAGCGGTTCGTAGTCGCGCGTGAGGCCGCGCGGCAACCAGATGGTGTGCGTCGTGCCGATCGTGCGGGCGAGCTCGGCTTCGACGCGCTCTTTCGTGGCGTAGCGGTTGCGACCCGGGTCGAGCTGCACGGTCTCGGTCACCATGACGGTGCCTTCGCCGTCAACGTGAATCGCGCCGCCCTCGTTGACGAGCAGTGACGGAACCCGCGTCACGCCCGCCTGCCCGAG
>JAYUKK010000158.1:0-3444 GCA_043764515.1 Microbacterium sp. | reverse complement strand
ACGCCGGTTCTCGCCGAATGCGCCCGGCGTCAGGCACGACGAAGGGCCCGCCGTGAGACGGGCCCTTCGGGTGGTTCGCGGCAGCGCTGGCCGCCCACTGAGTCGATTAGTGGAAGCTGTCGCCGCAGGCGCAGCTCCCTCCCGCGTTGGGGTTGTCGATCGTGAAGCCCTGCTTCTGAATGGTGTCTTCGAAGTCAATCGACGCGCCGTCAAGGTAGGGCACGCTCATCTTGTCGACGACAACTTCGACGCCGTCGAAGTCGTGCAAAGCATCGCCATCAAGCATGCGCTCGTCGAAATACAGCTGGTAGATCAAGCCCGAGCAGCCACCCGGCTGCACGGCCAGACGCAGACGCAGGTCGTCGCGGCCTTCTTGGTCGAGTAGCGATCGCACTTTGGCGGCTGCTGCGGTGGTGAGGCTCACGCCGTGCTCGGTGTCGGTGCTCGGCTGAGTGAGTGCGGTGTCGGTCATGATGACTCCTCGCGTGGGTCGATGTCTGCGCTCAGTGTACGCGGTGCTGCTGGATGCGCGTCAGTAAGACAGCCTCCGTGAGTACAGCGCGCTGGAACACCCCCAGATGCAACGATTCGTCGGGGCTGTGCGCGCGCGTGTGCGGGTCTTCGACTCCGGTGACCAGCACCTGTGCGTCAGGGAACGTCTCGGCAAGCTGCGCGATGAACGGAATCGACCCGCCCACTCCCGCGAGCACGGGGTCGGCACCCCACGATTGCGTCATGGCGGCGATGGCCTCGTCAACGGCCCACCCGGTCGCATCAACGAGGAATGGCTCTCCGAGATCGATCGAGCCAAACGACAGGTGCGCACCGAACGGGGCGTGGTCTCGCAGATGGTGTTCGAGTGCTGCGAAAGCCTCCGCAGCCGACTGACCGGGGGCGACGCGAGCGCTGATCTTCACGGTGATCGAGGGGGCAAGGGTGTTCGATGCATTCTGCACACTGGGCGCGTCGATTCCGGTGACGGTAATCGACGGTTGAGCCCACAAACGGTGCAGCAACTCGCCGCGCCCGATCGGTGTGACGCCCTCGAGCAGAGCGGCCTCATCACGAAGTCGCTCTTCAGAGATACTTGGCACCTGCTGCTCGTGCGAGCGCATTCCGGCCACGGCGACAGAGCCATCGTCATCGTGCAGAGTCGCCAGCAGGCGGATGGTCGCCAGCATCGCATCCGGCACCGCTCCCCCATACATGCCCGAGTGCGACGCGTGATCGAGGGTCGATACGGTCAGGCTGAACGTCGCGTTACCGCGTAAGCCGACGGTGAGCGACGGAGTGTCGACGGCCCAGTTGTCGGAGTCGGCCACGACAATCACATCTGCTTCGAGCAACTCGCGGTGGCGCTCGAGCAGCGCACCGAATGACCGCGAGCCAAACTCCTCCTCGCCCTCGATGAAGACCACAAGCCCGAGCTCGGGCGCTCCGCTTGTTTCGAGAAGGGCGCGGATGGCGGCGACGTGCGCCATGACTCCGGCCTTGTCGTCGGCGACGCCTCGGGCATACAGCCGATCGCCACGCAGGGTGGGCTCGAAGGGAGGGGACGTCCACGCACTGTCGTCGCCGGGGGGCTGAACATCGTGATGCGCGTAGAGCAGCACCGTCGGCTGGCCCACACTCGGTGCCCGGCGTGCCAGCACTGCGGGTTGGCCGAGAACACCATCGGGGCCGGGCGCTCGATCGACGATTACGTCATCGAACACCGCGAGCGCGCGCAGTAACTCTGCGGTGAGGTTGGCCGAGGCTTCGACATGGGCGGAGTCGAAGCCATCCCACGACACCGAGGGGATGCGCACGAGGTCGCTGAGCTCGGCGATCGCGCGCGGCAGCCCCCCGCGCACACTCGCCTGCAGCGCCTCAAAGATGTCGAGAGGCAGGGGGGAAGCGGCGGAGCGCTCGGCGGTTGTCATGCGGGTAATCTTAAAGCCCTGCATCAATGGAAGGATGTGCCGCCGTGGCCGCCCGCGAGAACGCTAACCCCACTCCCAGCGCCGCCGAGCAGGCGACCGCCGAGGCCATCGCCACCGCTGAGGCCATCGCGGCTGGCAAAGGCCGCCCGACTCCGACGCGCAAAGAGCGCGAAGCGGCGCGCAAGCGCCCGCTCGTGCCGAACGATCGCAAGCAGGCCGCGAAAGAGCACCGCGAGAAGACGAACGCCGCGCGCGACCGTGCGCGCATCGGCATGGCGAACGGCGAAGAGAAGTACCTCCCGCAGCGCGACCGTGGCCCGCAGAAGAGGTGGGTGCGCGACTATGTCGACGCCCGCATCAACATCGGCGAGTTTCTGATCCCCGTGATGTTCGTCGTCATTATTTTGACGTTCATCCCCTCCGTCGAGGCGCAGACCATCTCGATCCCCGCGCTCTGGGCTTTCTTCCTCGTCGCCATTCTCGATTCGACGCTGCTGGGCTTCATTGTGCGCCGCAAGCTTGCGAACAAGTTCGGTGCCGACAACGTTGAGAAGGTGCGCTGGTACGCCGCGATGCGGTCGCTGCAGTTGCGCCTGCTGCGGTTGCCGAAGCCGCAGGTCAAGCGCGGCCAGTTCCCCGACTAGCGGGTAGTTCTGGCGGTTAGTTCTTGCGGCGCGCGAGCCCGCGCGTCACCTGACGCGCCCACAACGGGCCGCGGTACAAAAACGCGGTGTACCCCTGAACGAGGGTTGCACCGGCCTCCAGCCGCTCGGCCGCGTCGTCTGCCGTGTCGATGCCGCCGACGGCGATCACGCAGAAGTCGACCGGCACGGCGGCACAAACGCGCCGCAGCACCTCGAGCGATCGCTCGCGCAGCGGCGCCCCACTCAGTCCCCCGGCGCCCGCTTGTGCGACGACGGCAGGGTCGGTCACGAGGTTCTCGCGAAGAATGGTCGTATTGGTCGCGATGATGCCAGCGAGTCCGAGCTCGACAGCGAGCGCGCACACGGCATCGATCGCTGCGTCATCGAGGTCTGGAGCAATTTTCACGAGCACCGGGGTCTTCCCCGCCTCGTCGAGAACCGCCTCGAGGAGCGGCCGCAGCAAGGCCTCATCTTGCAAACCGCGCAAGCCCGGTGTGTTGGGTGAGCTGACGTTGACGGCGAGGTAGTCGGCGACCGGGGCGAACAGGCGAGCTGACTCGCGATAGTCGGCCACCGCATCCTCAACCGCGACGACGCGGCTCTTGCCGATGTTGGCGCCGATGATGGGGCGTGACGGCCGACGACGCTCGCGCTCGACACGGACAGCCGCAGCCGCGGCTCCCCCGTTGTTGAATCCCATGCGGTTGATGACGGCCCGGTCATCGACGAGGCGAAACAAGCGAGGTTTCGGATTTCCGTCTTGGGCGATCGCTGTGACGGTTCCGATCTCGACGTGACCGAACCCGAGCGCCCATAGGCCCCGGATGCTCCGCGCATCTTTATCGAAGCCCGCAGCCATGCCGAACGGCGACTCGAAG
>JAYUKK010000157.1:0-3454 GCA_043764515.1 Microbacterium sp. | reverse complement strand
TCTTGAGCTCTTCGAGCGAGTGCGCGATTTCGAGCAACCGGCGGCTGCCCGGAAAGGCGACCGTCTGAAAATCAGTGCGGATGCCGTAGGCGAGCACGGGCACGTCTTCGCGCACGGCGATGCGCAGCAGGTCATCGACTTGCTGCATCGTCAAGAACTGGGCCTCGTCGACGAGTAGGCACGAGACATCGCGCCCCGTCTCGCGGATAACCGCCGCGCGGTGCGCCTGGAATCGCGCGTAGACGTCATCGGCCGCGTCGATCGTGAAATCAACAGCGCGCGTCACCCCCAGTCGCGACACGATCGTCTGATCGCCCTTCGTGTCGATGCGCGGCTTCGCGAGCACGACCGCTTGGTTGCGCTCTTCGTAGTTGTACGCGGCCTGCAGCAACGAGGTGCTCTTGCCGCTGTTCATTGCGCCGTATCGAAAGTAGAGCTTTGCCATTACTGCAAGTGTCCGTCTTCTGCCGCCCGACGAATCAGGTCAGCCTTCGTGCTCGCCGGGCGCCCTGCCCGGGAGTACTTCTCGCGCACGCGCCGCAAGTAGGTCTTGGCGGTCTCGTACTGCACGTTCATCTGGCCCGCGACCTCGGCCATGCTGTAGCCACTCGCGTAGAGCGCGAGGGCTTCGCGTTCGCTCGTCGACAGCTTGGGGCGAGCATGCTGCTGTGCGCCTTTCGGCAGGGGTCGCCAATCGCGCACCGGTTCGCCGTTCGACTGCATGCCCATGACGCGACGCGCCGTCTCCATCACCTCGGCGAGAGGCACGACCTTCGAGAGAAAGGCCGAAGCGCCAGCATCGAAGGCCCGGTCGCGCGACTCGGTCGTGTCGAGGCTCGTCAGCACGATCACTTTTGCGCCGGCCGCACGGCACGTGCGCACTCGCGCTTCGATCGACACGGGCTCTTGCAGCTGAAAGTCGAGCAGCACGAGGTCGGTCGGAAACTGATCGCTCTGTACGAGTTCGAACCACGTGGGCGCCGTGAGCACAAGGTCGAAGTCGCGCGCGTGCGCCGCGATCCAGGACGAGAGGCTGTCGAGCAACAACTCGTGATCATCCAGGATCGCCAAGCGCACCCGAGAACCGGAACGCGCGTCAGTATCCATACTCAAACTCTATGACCAGTCGTCCTGCACGCTCGTGAACCCTTGAGTGCGACGTGACGCCCCGAATGAGCGAGGGGCCGCAATGGGGTTGTGAGTCGTAGGCTCTCGGCATGGCGCTCATCGACCTCAACTGCGATCTCGGCGAGTCGTTTGGCGCGTGGACGATGGGCGACGACGAGGCGATGTTTCCGCTCGTGACGAGCGCGAGCATCGCGTGCGGTTTTCACGCGGGCGACCCGGCCACGATGCTCACCGCGTGCCGCGCGGCGGTGGAGCACGGGGTGGCCATCGGAGCGCATCCCGCGTATCGCGATCTCGCCGGTTTCGGTCGACGCGACATGGAAGTGCCCGTCGAGCAGCTGCACGCCGACGTGCTCTATCAAGTTTCAGCACTCGCGGGCATGGCCGCACACGCCCGCGGCGCCGTGCGGTACCTCAAGCCACACGGCGCCCTCTACAACCGCATCGCGGTCGACCTGGAGGTAGCCGAGGTCATCGCCGACGTCGCCCAGGGCATCGGGCTTCCGGTCGTCGGGCTCGCGGGCTCGGCCATCGAGTCGGCGTGCGACCGCGTTGGCGTTCGGTTCGTCGCCGAGGCATTCGCTGATCGCGGCTATCTCGCCGACGGCACTCTTGCCCCCCGCGGTCTCTCGGGAGCCCTCATTACCGACCCCGACGAGGTGGCGCAACGGGTCGTGCGCATGGTCGTAGAGAACACCATCGTCGCGCTCGACGGCACCCTCGTGACGGTCACACCCGAGTCGGTGTGTCTGCACGGTGACACCCCGGGTGCCCCCGCCCTCGCTCGCGCGGTGCGTGCCGCGCTCGATGCAGCAGGGGTCGAGGTCGCAGCGTTCGCATGAGACTGCTGCCGAACGGCGACCGCGCGGTGCTTGCCGAATTCGACAGCCTGCATCTCGTGCGGGCCGCCTATGAACTGTGGAACACCGCGGCGCCCGCGGGCATCGTCGAGCTCGTGCCCGCCGCGCGCACCCTACTCGTGCGCGTCGAGCCGCGCGTGCTCGGGCTCGGCGCCGCTCAACAGTGGCTCACGGCGCACGCGCCGACGGATGCGGTGGTGGGTGATGAGGGGAGACTCGTCGAGATTGCGGTGACCTACGACGGCGACGATCTCGCGGTCGTCGCCGAGACCTGGGGATGCTCCCTCGACGCCGTCGCCACGCGCCACGCCGCCACGCTCTGGGTCTGCGCGTTCATCGGCTTCGCGCCCGGCTTCAGCTACCTGGTCCCCGCCCAAGAGTCGGTACCCCTGCCCCCCGTGCCTCGTCGCGCCACGTCGCGCCCGCTCGTGGCCGCCGGATCCCTCGGGCTCGCGGCCGAGTACTCCGCGGTCTACCCAAACGCCTCGCCGGGCGGCTGGCAGCTCATTGGCCGCACCGACGTCGACCTGTGGAACGTCGATCGCGACTCCCCCGCGCTCATCACCCCCGGCACGCGCGTGCGATTCGTGCGAGAGCGCTCGTGAACACGGCGCGTGTCATCGAGCCCGGGCCACTCGCACTCGTGCACGACCTCGGTCGCCCCGGGCTCGCGACGCTCGGGGTCAGCGCCTCAGGCGCGTTCGACCGTGCGGCCCATCGCCTGGCCAACCGACTCGTCGGCAACCCCGACGACGCCGCGGCGATCGAGTGTCTGCTGGGCGGGCTGCGCCTCGCGCTGCCGCCGGGCACCTGGTTCGCCGTGACCGGCGCGTGGAGCACCGCCGTGCTCGTCACCGACGATGGCACGCGCCGGGCGGTCGAGCCGCACACGGCGATGCGCACGGATGCCCCGGCCGAGCTGCACCTCGGCATCGTGACGCACGGCCTGCGCACGACGGTTGCTCTGCGCGGGGGGCTCGCGGTGCCGGCCGTACTCGGCTCGCGGTCGCGCGACACTCTCGCCGCGCTGGGGCCCGAGCCACTGCGCGGCGGCGACGTGCTGCCCATCGGCCCCGAACCTGCCGCGCCCGTGCCGCCCGCCGACCTCGTGCCGATTGATCCGCCCCGCGACGGGGTCGTTGAGCTCGAGGTGCGCCCCGGTCCGCGCCACGACTGGTTCACCGCCGAGGCCTGGCGACTGTTCACCGCGGGTGAGTTCACGACCTCGGCCCGCAGCGACCGCACGGGAGTGCGCCTCGAGGGGCACGCGCTCGAGCGCGTGCCCGACCTCTTCGGCGTCGAACTGGCCAGTGAGGGGATGCTGCGCGGGAGCATCCAGGTCTCCCCCGATGGCGCGCCCACCGTGCTGGGGCCCGACCATCCCGTGACAGGCGGGTACCCCGTCATCGCTGTGGTCGTGGATTCTGCCCTCGACCGCCTCGCCCAACTGCGGCCGGGCCAGCCCG
>JAYUKK010000156.1:0-12104 GCA_043764515.1 Microbacterium sp. | reverse complement strand
GAACAGGCGCGCACGACGTTTGAGAGCGACGATGCCACGCGTCGCGCGCAGCTCGACGCCGACATTCGCGCCGGGCGCTCTGACCTGGCGGCTGAGCTCGCCGCGGCCCGCGAATCGGTCGAGACCGAGCTGGCGCGCCGACAGGCTGAGTGGGAAGCCGAAGAAACGCGCCGACGAGACGAGGTCGAGCAACTCGAGACTCGTAGTCGTGCCGCTCTCGAGCAGCACATCACCGCAGGTCGCGCATCTCTCGAACTCGAGCTCGAGGCAGCGCGCACCGCGTTGGCCGAAGAACTCACGAGTGCTCGTTCGGCCGTGTCGCACGAGGTCGCGAACGCCCGCGCCACTGCCGAGCGTGAGATCACCGACTCGCGCGCCGTTGCCGAGCGCGAGCTCGCGGCTCAGCGCGCTGCCCACGACGAGGCGGCCTCCACCCAGCGCACAACTCTCGAGCGCGACGCCGAGCGTCAGCGCCGCGTTCTTGCGGATGAAGCGATCGCCGTGCGCGCTCAGCTCCAGCACGAGACCGATGAGCACCGCGCGCGCCTCGCCCGTGAGTCAGAGCAAGCCCGTGTCGACCTTGATGTCGAACTCACGGCTCGCCGCGACGAAGCAGAGCGCGAATATCTCGCCCGTCAACAAGACGCCGTCGTGCAAACACAGCGTTACCTCGACGAGGCCACCGCTCAGCTCACCGCAGCGCAAGGGCGCGCGAGCACGGTGCGTGCCGAAACCGAGTCGCTCGAACGGGCGACGAAAGACCAGGCCGAAGCTGTTCGGGGCCAGGCCGATGCCACCGCTCGCGCGGTGCTCGAGAACGCCGAGACGCGCGCGGCCGAGCTGCTGCGCGATGCCGAGGAGCGCACGACGGCGATGGTTGCCGAGGCGGAAGACCGCCTCGCGCGCATCCGCGTCGAACGCAACGCTGTGGCAGGCTACTTTGAAGGACTGCGCGGGGTACTGTCGCAGGCAGAAACGCTCTCTACCCGCGACGAGTAAGGCCGCCTGACCGGCCCGGAGGATATTGGTGAAGATACAGAACGCGTTCCGGCTCGGCATCTTCGGCGGGCTAGGCGTGCTCATCGCGCTGGTCATCGGCGGCGCCTTTGCATCGCTGGCGACGATCCTCACCTACATCGGTGCGGCGATCTTCATCGCACTCGGCCTCGACCCCCTGATCTCGTGGCTCGAGTCGCGAAAATGGCCGCGCTGGGCGGCGATCTTGACGGTGCTTGTCGGCGTACTGGGCATGTTCGCCGGACTCGTGTTCGCGATTATCCCAGTGGTGATCGAACAGTCGAACAAACTCGTCACCCAGATCACCGAGTACGTCACCAACCCCGACTCACTTGACGCCCTGCTCTCGCAGATTCAAAGCATCATCCCCATCGAGGTTCTTGATATTCGGACAGCGGCAGAACAACTGCTGACCTACGTGACTGATCCCGACAACCTGACCCAAATCGGTGGCGGCGTTCTCGCCGTGAGTGTCTCGATCGCGACGGGCATCTTCGGCGCGCTCATCATCCTGATCCTCACGTTGTACTTCACGGCGTCACTCGGCTCCATCAAGCGTTCGCTTTACCGGCTCGTGCCCCGCTCGCGGCGAGAGAAGTTCATCGGCATCGCTGAGCAGGTGTCGCACGCTGTTGGCCGGTATGTGGTTGGCCAGGTATCGCTCGCGCTGATCAACGGCTTGCTGAGCTTCCTGTTCTTGAGCCTCATCGGCGCGGCCTACCCAGCCCTGTTCGCCTTCATTGCGTTCTTGTTCTCGCTCGTTCCCTTGGTCGGAACCCTTTCGGGCTCGATCTTGATCGTCGCGACGCAGTTGCTGGTCAACCCCGACTCGTTTGCGACCGTCATCGCCGCGGGCATCTATTACCTGGTCTACATGCAGGTCGAGGCCTACGTTCTGAGCCCCAACATCATGAACCGGGCCGTCAAGGTGCCGGGGGTGGTCGTCGTGATCGCCGCCCTCATCGGCGGCACCCTACTCGGCATCCTCGGGGCGCTCATCGCGATCCCCGTCGCGGCATCGATCATCATCATCATCAACCAGGTCGTGGTGCCCCGGCTCGAAGAAAAATAGGTCGCCCGCTCCGGCCAGCCTTGGTCGGTGCGTGCGGCTACGGCCAGCCCTGGTCAGTGCGTGCGGCTACGGCCACTCCGCCGGCAGCGGCAACACGGCAGGGTTGAGCCGCTCGACGATCTCGGTGAGCACCCGCACCGTCTGGTTCTCGCCGACCCACAGGTGCTTACCGCCCTCGACGGCGACGAACTCTCGCTCGGGCACGCTCGCGAAGCGCTCCAGCGCCTCAGGGGGCCGCAGGTAATCGTCGAGCTCGGGCACGACGACGACGAGCCGCTTGCCACTTCCAGCCCATGCGGCCACCTCATCGGCTGTTGCGCGGTGCAAGGGCGGTGAGAGCAGAATCGCACCCACGATGTCGTGCTCGAGGCCGTGCTTGAGGGCAACCTCGGTGCCGAACGACCAGCCGAGCAACCACGGATCGGGCAGGGCACGCTCGGCCACAAACGCCATGGCCGCATCCAGATCGAATCGCTCGTCGTCGCCGTGGCCGAAGGATCCTTGACTCGTGCCCCGCGGCGAACTCACGCCCCGAAAGTTGAATCGCAGAACCGCGATGTCTGCCAGCGCCGGAAGGCGAGCGGCGGCCTTACGGATGATGTGCGAATCCATGTATCCGCCCGCGGTCGGCAGTGGGTGCAGGCAGACGAGCGTGGCCACCGGATCGTGGCTCTCGGGCAGCGAAAGCTCGCCCACGAGCGTCAGGCCGTCGGGCGTCGTCAACTCGATCTCGGTGCGCACGCCGGGCAACACGGTCGCGCTGCGAATGGGTTCGCTCATGGTTCCATCCTCCAGCAGTGAGCGTGCCAGTGTCGTCGATCCGCGAGGTCGGCCTGCTCCCCCATGAGGCCATCAGCCCGCCACGCGACAACGTGGGCCTGGCCCACGGGCACGTCAAGCCGACAGCCGGGGCACAGGTAGACCTTCTGCGCGGCGACAGCCGAGACCTGCTGCACATTCCACGTGCCGCTGCGCTTCTCGACCGTGCGTCGAAGCCCCGTAGTGATGCGATCAAGGTCGAGCGGGGCATCCGGCTCGACAGGGCGCCGTCGACTGCCGTGCCGATCGGTGCGCGAACGATTGCTGCGGGGCATGGATGCGGAGCCCTAGTACCAGCCGACGCGCTGGCTGTGCGCCCACGCGCCGCAGGGCGTGGCATACCGGGCTTCGATGTACCCGAGCCCCCACGTGATCTGGGTTGCGGGGTTGGTCGCCCAGTCGGCCCCCGCGGTGGCCATCTTGGTGCCGGGCAGGGCCTGGGGAATGCCGTAGGCGCCAGAACGTGCGTTGTGGGCGTAGACGTTCCAGCGCGACTCTTTGTTCCACAAGGCAACGAGGCAGTCGTACTCGGCAGTGCCCCAGCCGCGCGCGGTCACCATCGTGAGGGCGATCGCCATGGCGGTGCCCGCGTCGGGCGTTCCTGCCGCCGGTGCGGTGCCGACGGTCACGACCCGCGAGGTCTTCCAGTCGAGGGGTTCGATGCTGCTCACATAGTCGTCGGTGGCGATGAGCTGCTGGCTCGGCTGCGCGGGCGCGACTGTGGCGCTTTCGAGAGCCATTGCCGGTGACTGATCAGTGATCGCCGCGAGCACGAACGCGAGGGATACGACCGAGGCGAACACCGGGAGCGACCACGGCGCCCGAACATGACGCTCGAGGTGAGGCGCCAGGGGTCGATGATCAGCGCCCCCTCCCTGCGCGTGCCCAGCACGGTCGTCATGGGCACGGGGGCGCGTCATCGTCGCGGCATGCCTTCCCACAGTGTGGGTAGCCTACCTGACGGCCCTCGACAGGCCCCGGGGAGGTCGTCCGCTCAGCGCACCGCGAGAGTGAGACCGACAACCGTGTCGAGCAGAAGGTCGACCTGGGTCTCGTTGTAGCCGCGGTATCGCGAGCGGAAGGCGATCGTGCGAACCGAGTCGATCGGCAGTGCACGACCGCTCTCGAAATACTGCGAGATGCGCACCGCAAACGCATCGACGTCGGCGGGGTGGTAGCCGCGCGTGAGCGGGCTCACACGGCGAAACTTCTTGCCATCGGGCCGCGCCAAACGATCGAGAATCTCTTGCGCCGTCGCCCGAGCGCCGGCGTAATAGGCGTCAGAACCCTGCCGCGAGATACCCACATCGCGCTCACGCGTCGCGAAGGCCTCTTCGAGGCGCTCGAGCGCGGCATCCACGTGCCGAGCGGAGTAGCCGTCTTTGCGGACCACGCGAAAAGCAGTGTGCCGAATCTCGTCGCTCGTCAGTGGTGCGTCGGCATTGGCCGGCGCCGAGAAGGCCTCGCGGGCACGATCAAGGAAAGCATCGACCTCGTCGACGTCGTAGCCCGGCTTACCGGAGCGGGCGAGCGGGAAAGTCAAAGACACCGCCCTATTCTGCCGCAGTCACGAGCCAGCGCGTGCCAAACGTCGGCCGTCGGCGCCCAGACTCAGCCGAGCAGGCTGAAAATGACGTATGCCGCAATTGTCGACGGCAGCATCGAATCGAGACGGTCGAGGAACCCGCCGTGCCCCGGCAGCCACGTCGAAATGTCTTTGATGCCCAGATCGCGCTTGATCAGAGACTCTGTCAGGTCACCGAGCGTCGCGACGCCCACGAGCGTGAGGGCCAAGATGAGCCCCACCCACCAGTCGGTGCCGATCATGAGCACGGCGAGAAGAATGCCGGCGAGCGTGGCGGCGACAACCGAGCCGGCGAAGCCCTCCCACGTCTTCTTCGGGCTGATGCGGGGTGCCATCGGGTGCTTGCCGAACAGCACGCCCGAGGCGTAGGCGCCCGTATCGATCGCGATGACGACGATGAGGTACGCGAGCACCCACCACTCGCCACCCGGTTGCGCGGTCATGACGACGGCGAATCCGGCCAACAAGGGTACGTAGCTCAAGACGAAAATGCCCGCGGCAAGGTCGGTGCGCAGCGAAACACCGGGTTGCCGCATGGCGGGCCGCGCGGTCTCAATGATGCGCCACAGGCTCACGAACGCGACGCCGGCGAGAAAAGCCCACCAGAGTCCGGGGGCTCCGAGGTAGAAGGCAGGCGGGATGACGCCGATCGCGGCGATGACGAGGGGGATGCGGGGAATGTCGCGGCCCGCAAACCGCAACGCGCTCGCGAGTTCATAGACCGTGAATGCGACGAGCGCAGCGGCAAACAGCATGAACACTTGCTTGATCACGATGAGGCTGAAGAGCAAAGCCAAGCCCAGCACGAGGCCAAAGAAGATGGCCTTGGTCAGACTGCGACCGGCGCGGGCTTCGATGCGGGCATCCATCTCGCGCGCTTTCGCCTCGAGGTCGTGCACCTTGCTTTCGATGTCGAGGATGGCCGCCTCAACCTCACCGCGCGCCGATGCGGCACGCCCACGACCCGGGCGTCGCGCGCCTCGGGCAGGCTTGTGTTCGGCCGCGCCAGCGGTCGAAGCGGATTCGGGAGTCTCGGGCATCTAGACCTCGAGCAGCTCGGCTTCCTTCTTCTTCAACGCCTCTTCGGCCGCGTCGGTGGCACGCTTGGTGATCGACTCGAGTTCTTTCTCGCCTCGAGCGACCTCGTCATCGCCGACCTCGCTCTTGAGCTTGTCGAGGTCTTCTTTCGCCTTGCGACGAATGTTGCGAATCGCGACCTTGCAGTCTTCGGCCTTCGCCTTGACGATCTTGACGTACTCTTTGCGGCGGTCTTCCGTGAGTTCAGGCATCGTGACGCGAATGATCTCGCCATCGTTGTTGGGGCTCGCTCCGAGGTTCGGGAAGGCGACAATCGCTTTCTCGATCTCTTTCAACGCGCTCTTGTCATAGGGCGTGATGAGAATCGTGCGCGCCTCGGGGTTCTGCAGGCTCGCGAGCTGCGCGAGCGGCGTGGGCGTGCCGTAGTACTCAACCAGGATCTTCTGGAAAAGCTGCGGGTTCGCTCGGCCCGTGCGCACGGTCGCGAAGTCTTCTTTCGCGACCTCGACGGCCTTGGTCATCTTGTCGGTGGCTTCAGCCAGAACATCGGCGATCACGGGCGGCTCCTTCGGTGGGTCGATGCCGAGTCTAGCGGGCGCGGGCTCAGCCGAGCGCGAGCAGCCCGATGCCCGCAAGCACCACAACGCTGCCGATCATGCGGCGCACGGGGTGCGGCTCGCGAAAGAGCAGCCACCCCGCGAGCGCGATGAGCACGACGCTCACTTCGCGCGCCGGGGCAACGATCGAGACCGGCGCAAGCTGGTAGGCGGCGAGCACCGCCACGTAGGCGAGCGGCGACAAGATGCCCACGATGGCGATGGCCACGGGATGCTCCCGCGCTGTTCGCGCGAGCGCCCCGCGCTCGCGCAGGGCGAGCGGCAGTAGCACGGCCAACTGCACGGCCATGCTCGCCCAGTAGTAGCCCACGGGCTCGAGGTTCGCACGGGTGACGGCGGCCGCATCCCACAGCGTGTAGGCCGCGATGATGACACCCACTGCCGCCCCGTAGCGGATGCCCCGCCAGCGCCGCGCGCTCTCTCTGGCCGCGACCTCGCTCGCGCGCGCGCCGGCCAAGCCGATGACGACGACGCCCGCGACCACGAGCCCCGCACCGGCGAGCGTGACGACTGCCGGGCGCTCCCCGAGCAGCAGGACCGCGCCCACGACGCTCAGCAGCGGCCCGGTACCGCGAGCGAGCGGGTACACCACGCCGACGTCGGCGAGGCGGTAGGCCCGCTGCAGCACCAAGAAGTACGCCACCTGCAACAAGGCGCTTCCGAGTACGAGAACGCCCACCTGGCCCAGATCGAGCGGGCGAGCAATGAGCGCGGGCACGCCAAACGGCGCGAAGGCAACCACGCCCACCGCGAGAGTCAGCGCGATGAACGCGGGGCCGCTGGCACCCGCGCGCTTGAGCGCGATGTTCCAGGTGGTGTGCGCGATCGCGGCGAGGGCGATCAGCAGGGCCGCGGTCACCAGCGGCGCGCGCGCGCCCTCAGCACCACGGCGGCCGCACCGATTGCCATGAGCGCGGCAGCGAGCCAGGCAACGTTGGCGAGGTTCTCGCTCCCCGTCTCGGCCAACACCGGCACGACCGTGATGACAACTGACCCGCGCACGGCATCGATGAGGTCGACCCCCACGCTTGCCGAATCTGCGCCGATGGCGAGCGAGACGGTTGTCGCCCCGGGCGCAGTGGGGGTTCCGAACACGCGCAGAGCCAACGACGCACCGTCGCGCACGAGCTCTGCCTGCAGTCCGGCAGGAAGCCCGCTTGTCACGAGCCTTTCTGCGCCCGTGACGACCTGCCACGCTGCGGTTGCGAGCGCGGGGTCAAGCACAATCGGAACCGTGACGTCGATCGGCACACCGGCCACGGCGCTCACCGGCGCCACGTCGAGGCACCCCAGTGCGTTGGCGGGCGCGCCATCGACCACGCTCGTGCGCAACGAGAGCGACAGGTCAGCAAGGGTGCCCTCGTCGACCGCACACCCCACACCACCCTGAATGCTCACTCGCGCAATCAGAGTGTCAGCGGCCGATGCCGGACCGACCGGGCCGTCCGGCAGGATGACCGCACGAATCAGACCGTCGCTCGTGGCCGTCGGCTGCACGGTCGCTTCCATCGTGGGAGCGCTTACCGGACTTGAGGCGGCAACGAAACTGACCCAGTTCTGATTCGCATCGGTGTCAAGCTGATCGAGCGCCCACGCGTAGGAATGGTGAGTGGGTGAACCAGCGAGCCAGCCCCCCACCTCAGTCTGGCTGGATCCACTGGTCTCCGTGATGAACGAGCCGTCGTGATATCCGTCAGCCACGGGGTCGTAGTCGATCCCCACCAAACCGCTCAAGGTGTCGGGAAGCACGATTGTGTACTCAACCGAACCGCCGTCGACGACCGCGGACACGGCCGCGCTTCCGCCGGTGCCCGACGCCACGGCGTTGACCGTCACCGGCCCGTCTGCCACGGACTGATTGACAGAGCTGACGCTGAAGTTCCAGCGCCCCAAGGTGAACAGAGCAATGGGCACGGGCATCTCCGGCGCTCGAAGCGCCGGCGACGATGCCCGAACCCCCAGGCCACCGAGGTCGGCGATGACCGGAGCGGTAACGGTGCCGAAGAGAGTCGACTCACCATTGAGAACCTGCCACTCCCAGCCGTCGGTGACGACCGTGGTCATGACCGCCGCATCACTGCGGTCAATCGGCGCTGACAGCATGCCGAGCGACACGATTCCGGCGGCGAGAAGCCCGGCAGCTACACGGCGAAACAACACATCGACTCCTGATTTTGATCGCGACCCCACCTGACTCTACGGTGCGAGAGGCGACTCGGATTCACTCGCGCACGAACTCCACGTGGAAGTCGCTGATGAACACGTGCTCGTCACCCGCCATGTCTTTGAAGAACAACCGCGCCTCACGCCCGAGCCGCAAGCACGTGCGCTTTGCCGCGAGGTCCTCGGGCGAATCGGTCGGCTGCAGCGAGGGGTACCAGAGTGTGTGGCCCGGGCGGTGCACAATGCGTACGGGCGTCGACCACTGCTGGGCGTTGTCACCCTCGCCAAGGTCACGATTCGGGTTGATCGAGAGAAACAGGCTGTCGCCCACCCAGAAGCTGCCGTCAACGCGGCCAAGCAGCATGACCCAGCACTCGAGGTGTTCGTTCCAGCTGACCGAGGGACCCCAGTAGTAGAGCTCGTCGCCCTGCGAGACGGCGCCGCCGCCCTCCGCGGTCGGGATGCGCAGGCTCGCGATTGGCTGCCCCACGCCGTCCCACGGGGCATCGAAGGCCGTGCCACTCCAGCGCCGCGCGGCACCGTTCGGGTCGTCCAGGGCCGACAGCGGCACGCGGGCTACGCTCACGCACTGTGCCGCAGCTTCGGTCTCGCGCGACCACGTTTGGGCATCCCACGATTCGGGGTAGGCGTACTCGCCGTAGAAGACGTAGAGGTGGTCGCCCGAAGCGACGGCGCTCGGGTCGCCAACCCCGCCCGGAAAGCAGTTGTTGCGGTTCACCGGCAGGCGGATCATACGGTCATCGCGATCTTCGAGCAGGATGCCGTGGTTGGCCCAGCTCTCTCCCCCGTCGACCGACTTCATGATGCCGATGCGCGGCACAGCCTGCACCGACTCAGGCCCCGTGAGCCCGGGCGGCCAGTCGTCGGCCCGCAGACCCCCGCCTGTTGCCGGGTCAAAGGGCAGCGTCTCCGGGTAATTC
Organism: Microbacterium sp.; assembly: GCA_043764515.1. GTDB lineage: Bacteria > Actinomycetota > Actinomycetes > Actinomycetales > Microbacteriaceae > Microcella. The sequence continues at coordinate 2,852 of JAYUKK010000156.1, read as the reverse complement.
TCGTTGTGGTACAGCGCGTAGAGCGTGTGCCCACTCACATCAGATTGGTCTTGGTAGACCGTCTCGAACCACACGGCGCCGTGCAGTCCGGGCTCGCCGGGCGGCGTGTTCGGGGGCATCGTCGGCTCGACAAATTCTTCGGGACGACGCGAGAACGCCTCGGAGACCGTGGCACCGTCGGCATGTTTGAGTTCGTTCGCCTGACCCCACACGGGGTCTTCACCGTACTTGCCCGGGAAGATACGAAACCGGTCGCCCACCCACGCGGTGGCCATGTTGCAATCGACGAAGCTTCCGAAGGTGAAGCGCTCGGTCGGCGTGAGCCGCACGCTGATTCCGGCCATTCCCGTAGCGATAGTCCCGGCGTCGGTCATGGATGCTCTCCCGGCAAGTCGTCGGCGGGCGACGCGATTGCGTCCCTTAGATCATACCTAACCGGCGAAGACCTCGCTCAGTTCGAGACGCGCGTTCCAATGTGTTCGCCGCGGATTGCCCGGGCAATGTTTCCCTCGGGCTCCATGCCGAAGACCACCATTGGCATGCTGTTGTCCATGCACAGCGAGAACGCCGTTGAGTCGACAACCTTGAGGCCCTTGACGAGTGCCTCTTGGTAGGTGATGGTGTCGAGTTTGCGGGCGTCGGGATTGCGCCGCGGGTCATCGCTATAGACACCGTCGACCCCGTTCTTCGCCACGAGCACCTCGAGTGCCCCGATCTCGAGCGCCCGCTGCGCGGCGACCGTGTCGGTCGAGAAGTAGGGCAGTCCGGCGCCCGCGCCAAAGATGACAACGCGACCCTTCTCGAGGTGGCGCTCGGCCCGCAAGGGAATGTAGGGCTCGGCCACCTGGGTCATTTGAATCGCCGACTGTACGCGCACTTGTGCGCCCGCTTGCTCGAGGAAGTCTTGCAGTGCCAGCGCGTTCATGACCGTGCCGAGCATGCCCATGTAGTCGGCGCGGCCGCGCTCCATGCCGCGCTGACTGAGCTCGGCGCCACGGAAGAAGTTGCCGCCGCCGACGACAATCGCCACCTCAACGTCAGCCGCCGCGTCGGCAATCTCTCGCGCGATGCCGCTCACGATGTCGGGGTTCACACCGAGAGAACCGCCTCCGAACGCTTCCCCCGAGAGCTTCAGCATGACGCGTCGTTTCTTGTCGGCCACAGTGTGCTCCTTCTGGTCAAGCGGTGCCTCCAGCGTAGGCCGTTGAGCAGTGTGCTCGAGCAGAGATTCATCAACTTCGGTTGACATGTCGCGCACATCAACCTAAGTTGATGGCATGCCCGAAACCATCCGTGTTCCGTCGCCCGACGACCCCGCCGAAGCATTCTCCGCCGTGATCGCCCTCCGCCGTCGCGCCGCGGCCCTGGAGCGCGACGCCGTCGACCGCGCCCTCGAAGCCCATTGGACCTGGGTCGACATCGGCCAAGCCCTCGAGATGTCTGCTCAAGCCGCCCACAAGCGCCTCTCCCCGACCCGCCGATCCCCTCGCTGAGCGCCCCCGTGCATCCCCTGAAAGGAACACCATGCCCCTCAGAACCGCCCGCCACGACATACACCTCATCGCTGACCTGCTCACCCGCGCCGAGAGTGAAGCCCTCGCGCTGGGCGACCCCGAGCCGGGCGCGGAACACCTGCTTCTCGCAGCGCTCACGCTCACCGATGACTCCGCGCGCAACGCCCTCGGCGTCGAGGTCACCGTGGTTCGGGATGCCCTGCGCTCGGTGCACGCCACCGCACTCGCGGCAGCCTCGGTTGCCGACACCTCGACCGCCTCTCCCCTGCCCCCGGCGCGTGGCGTCTATCGCAGCGGAGTCAGCACGCGCGACGTCTTTCGGCGCGCGAAAACCCTCGCCCGCCGATCGCCCACAGGGCTTCGCGCGGCCCATGTTCTGGTGGCCGTCGCGGAGCGCGAACACGGCACCGCCGCGCGCGTACTAGAGCGCCTGGGGCGATCCGGTGCCCAGGTGATTGCTGATGCTCAGCGCGAGCTAGCGACCCAGTGACCGAGCGAGATCTCGGGTGAGCAGAGAACTGTCGACACGTGAACCGACGACGAACGCCCCGGGTCTGAACCAGACCCGGGGCGTTCGAACGTGTGTGAGCTAAGCGCCGACCTTGAAGCGGGCGAAGCCCGTCACGGTCAAGCCTGCGTCTTTCAGCACCGTGGCAACGCTGAGCTTGTTGTCGCGGGCGTAGTCCTGTTCGAGCAGAGCGACCTGCTTGAAGAACGCACCAACGCGACCCTCGACGATCTTCGGCAGGGCGGCCTCAGGCTTGCCCTCGTTGCGCGAGATCTCTTCGACGATGCGACGCTCGGTCTCAACCGCCTCGGCCGGCACCTCGTCGCGCGTGAGGTACTGCGGGTCAGCGAACGAGATGTGCTGCGCAATGCTGCGCGCAGTCTCAGCGTCTGAGCCCTCGTACGCCACGACCACGCCGACCTGCGGGGGCAGGTCTTTGTTGGTGCGGTGCAGGTAGACGGCAAAGTTCGACCCGGCGACACGGGCCACGCGACGCAGCTCGAACTTCTCGCCAATGATCGCGGCCTCTTCGTCGATGATCGTCGCGACCGTCGAGCCGTCGACCGGAGCAGCCAAGGCCGCCTCGGCCGAGTCAGCCCCAGCGGCGACGACCGCGGCGAGCACGCGCTCACCGAGGGCGACGAACTTCTCGCCCTTGGCAACGAAGTCGGTCTCGCACGCGAGCTCGATCATCGTCGTGGCGTCGGTGCCCTCGTGCGCGGCGATGAGGCCCTCGCTCGTCGAGCGGTCGGCGCGCTTCGCGTTGCCCTTCGCACCCTTGAGGCGCAAGATCTCGGTGGCCTTCTCGAGGTCACCCTCGGCTTCGACCA